>JAZSAO010000287.1:0-4685 GCA_045601945.1 Faecousia sp.
CCCTACTGCCCTCTCCGCCGCAGTCGCGGCACCTCTCCCATTGGAGAGGCAAGGGCCTTTGCTAACTTGGTAAACAACTCTATAAACGAAAATTTGAAGATCAAATTACAATGGGTATTAGCCCATATTTTGATCCGTGCCCTTTGGGGCACACATTCATGCCCACCGCAGGTGGGTGCATCATGCCGAAGGCACATCAATCCCCACGAATGCGGGGAACATCCTGCCGAAAGCACATCATTTCGCTCCAACGGGGCGAAAAACAGGGCTGTAGCGAAAGCTACAGCCCTGTTTGGACTTTTGATTATTTGGCGTATTCCACTGCCTTGGTTTCTCGAATAACGTTGATTTTGATCTGGCCGGGGTATTCCAGTTCGTTTTCGATCTTTCTGGCAAGTTCTCTTGCAAGGAAGATCATGCTGTCCTCGGAAACCTCTTCGGGCTTAACCATAATACGAACTTCGCGACCTGCTTGGATTGCATATGCTTTTTCGACACCGGGGTGAGTGCCGGTCAGTTCTTCCAGCTTTTCCAAACGGCGGATATAATTTTCTACATTCTCTCTTCTTGCGCCGGGACGACCTGCAGAAATAGCATCTGCAGCCTGAACCAGACAAGCAACCAGGGTTCTGGGCTCTACATCATTGTGGTGAGCCTCAATGGCGTGGATCACATCGGGGGACTCGTTATAACGGCGAGCCAATTCCACACCTAACTGTACGTGGCTACCTTCCTGCTCATGGTCTACGGACTTACCCAAGTCATGGAGAAGACCGGCACGTTTTGCCAAAGTCACATCTACACCCATCTCACTTGCCAGCAAACCTGCAATATGGGAAACTTCAATAGAGTGACTCAGAACATTCTGACCATAGGATGTACGATACTTCTGCTTGCCAAGCTGTTTGATCAGTTCGGGATGGAGATTGATGATGCCTGTTTCAAAGGTAGCTCTTTCACCTTCCTGCTTAATGACACGCTCCACTTCCTTACGGGACTTTTCTACCAATTCCTCGATACGGGTGGGATGGATACGACCATCGGCAATCAGCTTTTCCAGAGCCAGACGAGCAATCTCTCTACGAACAGGATCAAAGCAGGAAACTGTAATTGCTTCAGGCGTATCATCAATGATCAGATCAACACCGGTAATAGACTCCAGTGTGCGGATATTTCTACCCTCACGGCCGATGATTCGACCCTTCATCTCATCATTAGGCAGTGCAACAACAGAAACTGTTGCCTCAGCCGCATGATCTGCTGCACAACGCTGAATAGCAATGGCAATGATCTCACGAGCAAGGTTGTCTGCATTTTCCTTGGTCTGATTTTCGATCTCTTTGATCTTCATAGCCGCATCATGACGACATTCGGCTTCGATGTTCTTCAGCAGGTAGTTCTTTGCATCCTCTTGGGTCATGCCGGAGATTTTTTCCAGCATTTCGAGTTGGCTCTTCTTAATGAGACCAACTTCTTCTTGACTTGCAACGACAGCTGCCTGACGCTTCTTAAGATCTTCTTCCTTCTTTTCGAAGGCGTCCATCTTCTTATCAAGAGATTCTTCTTTTTGCTGCAAACGGCGTTCCTGCTTCTGCAGGTCTGCACGACGTTCTTTCATCTCTTTTTCGTGTTCGCTTCTGGATTTATGGATTTCATCCTTTGCTTCCACCAACATCTCACGCTTTTTGCTTTCGCCTGTTTTGATAGCGTCGTTAATGATGCGGGTAGCCTCTGTTTCGGCACTGCCGATTTCCTTTTCTGCTACCTTTTTACGATAGGAAACACCGATGAAGAAACAAACAAATGCTACGGCTATAAAACCTACAGCCAGTATAACATAAATATACCATTCCATATTCCGGAAATACACCTCCTTAATTTCGTAATGTGAATCTTGTCTGATCCCATAGGATCATTTTGAGAAAATTGCTTTGCACACCATGAAAAACTTCATGTGTGTACACATTGGTTCCTATACACTACAAAATATACCATGCTATTAAGTTCTATATAAGGGTGCTAATATGCTTAAAAAGCACAGCAATATAAGTAATCGTACAGTAAAGAAAAAGTAACGTTTGTGCCGAACTACCCCATTGTTCGGAATAAACAACACTAATCCAGCGTCTATTGTACCGTTTCCTTTCTTTATTGTCAAGGTGTTTTTGTTTATTTCGTCATAAAAATGAAAAAATCTTAAAGAAAATCCATTGACGATTACCCAAATCTATGCCATAATATGATAAAGGAGTGATATTATGAAACGAATAATATATCTGATTTCTGTGGTTTATATTTTGAGTTTCCTACTATCCGGTTGTTCTTTTTTTCATCGCCCTTCCAATGTCAGTAATAATTGTTATGACTTAGGTATGAACGTTATAAAAATCACCGATGAGTACTTAGATAAAAAAATTACCGCAGTCGTAGCAGCCGGACAGATTCAAGATCTTTGCCGCATTCTCAGCGCTCTTCCTGAGCAAGAAGGTGTAGATGACCAAATCGTGAAAAACTACTGCGAAATTTTAAGCTATACATTCATGCGCATATCCGAAGGAGACGGAGAACTTTACATGGATGTGCTTTCTATCAGAAATTATCTGGCAGATACTTTAGGCGAAGTAAGCAGATCGTAAAACAGGATCCAAGGGGTTCCCTCGGATCCTGTTTTTATACTTATTTCTAATAAAACGGATTAACCGTTTTATTATGCCGCTAATAAGCGGCATGGCGGCAAAGCCGCCAAGAAATAACCTGTAATACTGTTTCTTCCGCCTAAGGCGGTGCAGGATATTTATCCTGCGATAAAATGGTTTTCTAACCATTTTATCAAGAAACAGTATTATCGGTTTCTTGAATAGATTTATAAAGAATATGATTACTTTTCCAATTCCATAATCTTATTGACGCGATTTTGGTGGCGTCCCCCTTCAAAAGCTGTATCCAGCCAAATATCAACGATTTCCATAGCCAGCTTAGGACCTACAAACCCCTGTCCCAAAGCCATCATATTGGTGTCATTATGTTGACGGGTAAGTTTGGCAGAAATGGGGTCAGATAAAAGAGCACAACGTACACCATCGATCTTATTGGCAACGATAGAAACACCAATACCCGTAGTACATACTAAAATGCCTCGTTCACATTCTCCGGATGCAACAGCACGAGCCGCAGGTGTAGCATAGTCGGGATAATCACAGCTATCAAGCGTATGCGTCCCAAAATCCTTTACTGTAAAACCACGATCCTCCAAATGTTTTTTAATCAGCAGCTTCAATTCCAAACCGCCATGATCGCTTGCCATAGAAATATTCATAATATCCTCCATAATTCAATAAATTTTTATATCATCAAGCTGGTAAAATAAAAGACCAGAACCGCAACGCTAAGGAATACGGCATAGCGTTTATAGCCACGATCTCTGAATCCTTTAAACATCCAGCCTATAGAAAGCATAGCACCGGGACACATAATATCCACACCGCTAATGATCCATGCCGATAAGAATAACACCGCACAAAAAACAGCTGTAAGAGCTTGACTTTTCTTTTTCACAAATCCGTAATAAATCGAAGGAAACAGGCTGGTAATAAATAATACGGGTCGGAACAAATCTTGGCGAACGATTCTGAATGTATTGCTTTCCGTCGGTCGCTTAGGGAGTGCAATATCTGCCATTTTTTCCAAAAAAGTAGGGATAATACTCTTATAAACCTCTCCGGATACCATTGTTGTAAAGAGATTCATATTTTGATTATTATAGGCATAATATAATAACCACATAACAAGAAGTATAATGCCGAAAGTAATAAAAATCAGGAACACAGAAAATAATAATTTTCCTTTTTTCTTTTCTTGATCTCCTCGATGCCACTGTAAATACTTTCCCATAAAAATACCACCGGCATAAATAGGGATCAAATGAATCGCTGCCCAACAAGACATCAGAGTAAAAGCGTAAAATACAATGGCTAAAATAAAATATAACGCATGAATCCGCTTATAATTTCGATAATTATTACAGATCCAAAGGAATAAAAAGATCCAAGAGAATAAAAGTAAAATCACTGAGTACATTTCTCTCGAAAAAAGCGCGCAAGATAAACAGGTCACAAGCCCCGCCACAAAGCGACTGGTATAAAACAATCTGAAAAAACCATAAAACGATATGGTCAGTGCCAAAGTAGCCACAGCACCGGTCAGAAGCATTTGTTGCGTATTTTCAAAAAAGAAATCTATAAGTCCCAAATGATGATGGATCAAAACACGCAATGTGCAAAGAATCAGGGCAACGAAAAATGTCAATAAACAAAACAGAACATCCTTATAGGTAAGCGGCTCATAGGTGAATGGTTCAAATGTTCTCTTTTGATAGGTTTGTATCCATTCTATGGTTCCTTTTTTCGGTTTCTGTACATAAAAATACAGGCCTACAAAATACAAACATAAAGCCATAAACACAAGGATCAGCACCAATGTTTTAGGACTCTGATCAATTGCTTGGAAATATTCCGATGGCATAATATTCCCCCTTATGCTGCTTTCTTATACTTATTTCTAATAAAACGGATTGACCGTTTTATTATGCCGCTAATAAGCGGCATGGCGGCTTTGCCGCCAAGAAATAACCTGTAATACTGTTTCTTCCGCCTAAGGCGGTGCAGGATATTTATCCTGCGATAAAA
>JAZSAO010000288.1:0-1617 GCA_045601945.1 Faecousia sp.
TTCCGCCTAAGGCGGTGCAGGATATTTATCCTGCGATAAAATGGTTTTCTAACCATTTTATCAAGAAACAGTATTATGAATGGAAAATGATATATTGCTCCGCAATATGATATACGGTTTAAACCGTATTATGTAAACTGATTCGCCGAGGAGATCCGGGTGACGGAAGTGCCTTTTGCCGACCGGGCTTGTGTCAGATAAGTCTGCAAGACTTGCTACCTCTTATATGGGACGCCGGATGGCTACATTTTCAAAGACCATTGCTCCGATTTTCTCTGCGGCTTCGTGGAAAGTGAGAGCGAGAAATAGGATAAAATAACTGGTTGACTTCTACCTATTTTCTGTATATACTATAAACACAAGGAGATGATACTATGCAAATTGATACCAACACAATCGTTTCTATTACGGAAGCAAATCAGAATTTTTCTCGAGTTACACGGATCGCAGAGAAAAATGGGCAAGCTATTATATTTAAGAACAACCGGCCGAAGTATATGGTTGTTGATTTGGAAAATTCGCCTATTTTAGAGTTGACAGACGATGAAAAGATCGATATTGTTGCGGCTCGGATCCTGAAGCGATTCAAGCCCGCTTTTGAGGAGCTTGCCAAATGATCAAGTTTTCTAAAGAAAAGGTATTACTGCTTCATAAATTGATGGCGCAGGAAACCGGCGGAAGCATTGGTGTACGGGATGAGGGGCTTTTGGAATCCGCTTTGGAAGTGGCCTTTTCCGGATTTGGCGGTGAGGAATTCTACCCAACCAAAGAAGAAAAGGGTGCAAGGATCGGATTCAATCTCATATCCAACCACGCCTTTGTAGATGGAAACAAACGCATTGGCATGTATGTCATGCTGACTTTTTTAGAGGTCAATGGCATCCACATGGATTGTACCAATGACGATGTAGCGAAAGCCGGCTTAGCAGTTGCCGCAGGTGAAATGAATTACGAGGCGTTGTTAGAGTGGGTAAGGGAGCACCGTGTATGACAAAGGTACTTGATGGTATTGAAAAAGCTGTATATGCTTTTATGAAACCCTTTGGCTTCAAGAAACACGGACGCACTTTGCACAGATTCGTTGCCGAGGACATTTCCCAAGTGATTAGCTTCCGACTCGGTCAGGCTTACCGTGGTGAAACCCATTTGCTAACCGTGGAGACAGGCATTCGTGTTCCTGAATGTATGAGTCGCACTTTCAAGATTGAGGAAATGCAAAAGAAATGCTACCATGAATATGAGTGCAATATTCGTGGGATGTTTGGTGAAATCGAGGGGAAGGGGATTGCTTGCTATGATCTTCGCGGTTCTTCTGAAGCGATCACTTCTGATATTCTGCGACAGATACGGGATTATGTGCTTCCGACATTTGATGTCCTTTCCGACCGGGACAGCATCCTTACCCAACGCAGGAATTATCCACTGTTCGACCGACTGAATAAGCATATGATCCTTCTGGAGGAGGCTATGATCTACGGTGCCCGTGGAGAAACGCAGAAAGCCGCCGAAACCTTCCGTCTCTACTACCAACTCTGCAAAACCTTTCAAATGCCCCAGCAGGATCCCGGAACCATCCAACGGCATCTGGAGTATCTGGATGAACTCGCCATCAAATTG
>JAZSAO010000289.1:0-6668 GCA_045601945.1 Faecousia sp.
ATTTTATCGCAGGATAAATATCCTGCACCGCCTTAGGCGGAAGAAACAGTATTACACGGCATTTCTTGGCGGCCATGCCGCCATGCCGCTTATTAGCGGCATAATAAAACGGTCAATCCGTTTTATTAGAAATAAGTATAAGATAGTTTTCGGATATGCCCAAAAACAAAATCGCCCTGAACAGATTCTGTCCAGGGCGAAATGATCCGCGGTACCACCTGATTTCCTGCAATGAATATTACAGGCACTCTTACCTCTGTAACGGGAGGACCCGCAAGGACTTACTGACGATAGAAAGGTTCAGTCCAAGCACTCCGAAGCGACCTTCCCTCTTCTCCGGGAGGAACTTTCACCAGCCGTTCCCTCTCTGAACCCTTTGTAACAGGTACTCCTCTTCATCACAGTGTTTGATTTTCTATATATTATCCTAATTTCCGCCGTTTGTCAAGGCAAAAAACTACTCATTTCTTCTGCAAGTCCTTTGAGAAGTTCCTGAGCCTTTGCACGATCCTTATCTACAGCGGTGAGATACAGCTTGACCTTGGGCTCTGTGCCGGAGGGTCGGACAATCACACTGCCCTTGGTGCCTAATACCAGTGTTACGACATTGGACTTAGGAAGGGTGACAGCGGTCTCTTCTCCGGTGGTCAGATTACGGGTGATCCGTGCCTGATAATCCGTAAATTCCGTTACGGGAATACCGCACAGAGAGGTAGGAACATTGGCGCGGAAGTCAGCCATAAACTTAGCAGACAGTTCCAGTGCATTGGGTCCGGTAAGCTCGCAGCTGACGACCTTCGCTTCGTGCCAGCCCAGTTCTTCGTACAGGGCATCCATCTTTTGTGCCAAATTCATGCCTTCACGCTTTAGCTTTGCCGCCAGATCGCAGGTCAGCATGGAAGCAACCACAGCATCCTTATCACGAGCGTAGGTTCCCTTTAGATAGCCGCAACTTTCCTCAAAACCGAAGACGAAGCGGTACTCTTCACCCTTGCCTTCCAGTTCCAAAATCTCGCCGCCGATATACTTAAAGCCGGTGAGAACAGCCTTAACCTTAACGCCATAACGCTCTGCGATACGATCTGCCATAGGCGTGGAAACAATACTGCGAACGGCTACGGGAGCCTCAGGGAGTTTGCCTTGTGCAGACAGTTCCCCAAGAATATAGTCCATAAGCAGGCAGCCCAGTTCGTTACCGCTCAGCTTGCGGAAGCCACCTTCCCAAGGTACAGCAACAGCAACACGGTCGCAGTCGGGGTCTGTGCCAAGGATCAGATCGGGATTGGTTTCCCGAGCGATCTTATAGCTTTCGTTCAGAGCGGCATCGGTTTCAGGGTTCGGATATTCACAGGTCTTAAAATCGCCGTCAGGCTGCTCCTGTACCTTAACGATATCCACATTGGCACCGATCCGACGGAAAATCTCACGAACGGGCTTGTTGCCGGTGCCGCAAAGAGGAGTATAAAGAATATTTACGTTGGAAGAGGGCTCCAAAGCGATCCGTTCTTCCATAACACGGTCATAGTAAGCAGTCCACATTTCGGGAGCAATGTATTCCACAGTCCCCTTTTCCAGCTGAGTGGCAAAATCAGCCTCTGCAGGAACGAAGTAAGGGATGTTGGAAATCATGTTATACACAACTGCTGCAGGCTCATCGGTCATCTGGCATCCATCGGGACCGTAGCACTTGATGCCGTTATAGGCACCTGCATTATGGCTGGCAGAAACCACGATGCCACAGCCACATCCCAGCTGACGAACAGCGTAGGACAGCATGGGAGTGGGAGCCAGTTCATGATAAACATAAACATGGACACCACGCTCTGCAAGGGCGCAAGCGCAGATCTCGGCATAACGACGGGAATTATGGCGAGAGTCATAACCGATGGCGCATTTTTGCGGAAGATCGGTAGAGCATAACCATGCCGCAAGTCCCTGAGCGGTGCGGCGTACGGTATAATCATTCAGGCGGTTGGTACCCAGACCCATAATACCACGGATACCGGCTGTACCAAACTGAAGTTCCGCGCCAAAAGCGCCCTTGCGGTCGTCATCGGCTGTCATAGCAAACAAAGTTGCCTTTTCGTCCCCGGTGAGAGTGGGTTCTTTACACCAGATCTCATATCTCTGCAAATAATCCATAGTTTCCTCCTGATAATAATAAAAGCATAATGAAAGGTGTGCTCTGTAAAAAACAGGTCAATTACAGTAAAATTGACCTGTTTTAGGAATCAAATATCTTCGATAATAGCGGAGTGCGCGGATTTGTTGTTTCCGGAGTTGCCTTGAATGGCGTGGAACTGCGCACGAGTTTCACGTATCTTGCTGAGAGCCAGAGCAATATTCTCTTCGGTCGTCTTCATATGATCATCCATAAACTGGATCGCGGCCTTATTGACCTCTGCAGCTTTTTGCTGAGCAGAGCGAACCATTTCGTTAGCTCTTGCCTTTGCTTCCTGATAGACTTCCTGCTCGGAAACCAGTCTTCTTGCCTTTTCGGCTGCGTCCTTTTGGATCTGTTCAGCTTTCCGTTTTGCGGCTGTGACCAATTCCGCATTGGATTCCAGCATCATACGTGCTTGCTTTAGTTCTCCGGGGAGACGCTCGGATAATTCATCCAGAAGATTCAGGACTTCGCTCTTGTCTAAAATAACCTTTTCTTTATTAAAACTGGGGTTTTTTGCCCCCTCTACCAGATCGTAGAGTTGGCCGATGGTTTCTTCGAAATATTTGTCGTTCATGGATTGCCTCCTTATATTTACCCCATATTTGGATCACAGCCGATTTTACGGAGATCCGAAATATGCTGTTATATATGTCATAATGAATGGGATGCCGTTTCCGTTGCCTCTTCTCTTCGATAGAGGCGGATCAAGGTCTTACCGTAGCAGTAGTCTTTGGAAGGAACTAAACCGGCGAATTCCTGAGATAATTCCTTTTCGATAGGGCGTTCTGCCACTATTATACCACCTTCTGCCAAAATGTCAATTTCAGATATGAATTTTAATGTATTTTCTAAATAATTTTCCTTATAGGGAGGATCTAAAAAGATCAATCGGAAGCGTTTATTGCATCTTGCGAGATAAGAAAGAGAATCACAGCAAACAACCTGCGCCTTGTCTTCTAAATGGGTTCGCTTTAGATTCTCCCGAATCACTGCAATTGCGTCTCTCCCTTGATCCACAAATACGGCAGATGCGGCACCTCGGCTTAAAGCCTCGATCCCCAACTGACCGGAGCCTGCAAACAAATCAAGTACGTCTCCGGCAATCTCATATTGGATCATATTAAACAAAGCCTGTTTTACTTTGTCCCCGGTGGGTCTGGTGGCCAAACCTTGGGGGGCTTTGAGATTTGTCCCTCTTGCGGTTCCTGTAATGACTCGCATTAGGTATCCTCCTCTCTGTGGAAATGGTCATAAACCGCTTTTGCGGTTTGAACAGGCAGAACCTGCTCTAAGGCAGAAAGGCTTGCATTTTGAATGTTAGAAATAGATTTAAAGTGTTTGAGCAATAAGTTCTTTCGCTTTTCACCGATTCCGGGAATCTGATCCAAGCGAGAACGGTTCATGGATTTGGAACGCAGTTCTCTCTGGAACGTAATGGCAAAACGGTGGGTCTCTTCTTGAATTCTACCAATGAACGCAAAAACTGCAGGTACACTTTGAATACCGATCTCTGCCCCATCGGGGGTAACAAGGGCTCTGGTACGATGTCTGTCATCTTTCACCATGCCGTATATCGGAATGGAGATCCCCATTGCGGTCAAAGCTTCTCGAACCACATTGGCATGAACTGCGCCTCCATCGATCAAGAGTGCATCCGGTTTTTCATCAAATCCTTTATCTCCATCTAAATAGTGACAGAAGCGACGGCATAGAACCTGTCGCATGGAACCGTAATCGTCCTGATCTTCTAAGCCACGAATCTTAAAGCGTTTATAATCCTTCTTTTTGGGCTTCCCATCGGAGAAAACGGTCATAGAGGCTACAATATCCGTCCCTGCGAAATTGGATATATCATACGCTTCCAATCTTCTAAGTGGGTGAGTCAGACCCAACATCCCCTGAAGAAGCTGCAACGTAGAGGACAGACGTTCACTCTCGGTTGTACGACGTTCTGCTTCCTCGGCGGCATTTTTCTCCGCAAGGGCAAGAAGTTGCCGTTTATCCCCCCGTTTCGGGCAGAGAATTTTCGTTTTCGCTCCGAATTTTTCCAAAAGCAGAGTAGAAAATAATTCACTGTCTTCCAATTCTATGGGAAGCAGGATCATTTTGGGAATGGGATTTCCGGATAGATAATACTGTTTGGTTAGAGCGGATATGGCCTCGACAGGATCTTCTCCTATGGGTAGGATCTCATAATCCTTATCCATCAGGTTTCCACCTACATAATGGAGGATGGCGAAGCAGGATTTAGCTTCCGTGCTATACCAGCCGATCACATCGGTATCTGTAGGGTTCCCTGCAGTTACCAGTTGTTTGTTATTCAAGGCTTCGATGGCACGTAGCCGATCTCGCAATGCGGCGGCTGTTTCAAATTGGAGATTCTCCGCGGCATCTTCCATTTGTGCCTTTAATTCTCTGCACAGACTTGCACCCTTTCCCTCTAATAGAGAAACAGCCTGCAAGATCCGATTACGGTATTCTTCTTGGGTCGGATTTCCTTGACACCAGCCTTCGCACAGACCCAGCTGGAGATTCAGGCAGGGTCTGTCCTTCCCTACATCTGTAGGGAATTTTTTCTTGCAGGTGGGCAAACGGAAGAGAGAATATAGAGTACGAATGACCTGATTGGATCTGCCACGGGAGCCATAGGGTCCGAAATACTTGGCACCGTCGTCCAATGGTTTATTGGATAGGGTCACTGTGGGATAGGCTTGACGAAGGTCGATCCGTAAATAGGGGTAGCCCTTATCGTCCTTCAGCAGGATATTATATTTGGGCTGATAGTGCTTAATAAGAGAACACTCCAAGATCAGGGCCTCAAATTCCGTTGCGGCGGCTATGGTCTCAAAGTGGTCTACTTGTGAAACCATTTTCCGCGTCTTGGGAGAATGGGAGGCGGTATCTTGAAAGTATTGAGTAACTCGATTTTTCAGCTTCTTTGCTTTTCCCACATAGATCACTTTATCCTCAGCGTTTTTCATAAGATAAACGCCGGGTTCCAGAGGTAGCGATAAGGCAGAAGCTTTCAGTTCTTCTATTGTCATATAGAAATCTCAGCACAAAACTGCCCCAAACGTGAAACGCTTGGGGCAGAATTTGTGTTTCTTAATAAATATCCTTTACCAAGAGAGCGGCAAGAGCCTTAACTGCTGCTTCCTCGTCAGTGCCGTCAGCAATCAAAGAAATCTCTGTACCGGTGGTAATGCCCATGGACATCACGCCCAAAAGGCTCTTTGCGTTGATTTTGCGGTCATCAGCTTCGACCCAGATACTGGAGCGGAACTCATTGGCCTTCTGAATGAAGCAAATAGCCTGCTTGTTATGGAGACCGGACTCACATTTTACGATAGTCTTTTCTGTATACACTTGTTTTCACTCCTTAATCTTACACAATTTGAAATTGTGTTATACATAATATAAGCATAAAATCGGCTTTTGTCAACAGTTTTTCGCAAATTACGACAATTCTGCAATGGTAACGCCGTCTTCGCCCTCTCCGTAGACCCCAAGACGGTACCGTTTTACTGCCCGATTTCGTTTTAGTTCATCCTGAACGGCTTTACGAAGGACTCCTGTCCCCTTACCATGTATGATCCGGACAGAAGCAAGATTTGCCATGATAGCGTTATCCAAGAAGATCGACAGGGTGGAAATCGCTTCTCCCACAGTCATACCGCGTAGATCCAATTCTGTAGAAGCACCCGCTGCGCGGAACTCCTTCTGGACACGCTCAATGATCTTTTTTGCCTGCTGGGGCTTTTCTTCGATCAGGTAAACCTCATCCGGTTGCGCGGAGAGTTTCATGATTCCGGCTTGTAGCTGATAGGAACCGTCTTTGTTGATCTGGAGAACGGATGCCCGAGTGCCGAAGCGAATGATCTCAACGGTGTCCCCTACTTTAATGGGTCTGGTAGCTTCGGGTCTGGGGGCTTGGGGTGCTTTTCCTGCAAAGCCCTCTTCTACCTCATTAAGCTTTCGACGGAGTTCTGCCTGCTTGGCATTGACTCCCTGTGCATCTGCTGTATCCTTTAGCTGTTTACGTAGCTGCTTCAGTTCTTCGGCTACCTCGTTAGAGGCGCGACGGGCTTGGTCTACGATGGCCTGCGCTTCCGCTCTGGCGGCACGCATGGCCTTTTCTCGTTCAGCCTTGATTTCGTCATAATAGGCCTGAGACTTTTGCTTCATTTGCTCTGTTTCCAGCTTGAGGCGCTGGGCTTCCAGCTTGGCAGTCTCCATTTGCTGGCGCTGTTCCTCCAGTTGAGAAAGAACGTCCTCAAAATCCTTATCATTTTTACCAACCAGATTGGTTGCTTCTTTGAGGATGTCCTCAGAAAGACCAAGCTTTCTGGAAATGGCAAAGGCATTGGATTTACCCGGAATACCAATCAAAAGCTTATAGGTAGGCCGCAGGGTTTCTACATCGAATTCACAGGAGGCATTGATGACCCCATTGGTGCGCATGGCGTAAAGCTTCAACTCTGCGTAATGGGTGGTAGCCACC
>JAZSAO010000290.1:0-2911 GCA_045601945.1 Faecousia sp.
TTGGGTACTTTCTTGTCAACACAAGAAAGTACCGCCCCGCAGGGAGCAAAGTATGAGCGAGTGGAAGACCGCTTCCTTTTTCCTATTCTCGATCGTGGATACCATGCCGTAACCCCACTTCTCTGCCTACTACGAAATCGGTACAAAATTGGGAATCCCTACTGCCCTCTCCGCTGCAGTCGCGGCACCTCTCCCATTGGAGAGGCAAGGGCCTTTACCAACTTGGTGAACAGTTCGACAAATGAAAATTTGAAGAAGGAAAGTTGGGGTGAATGTGGACGGTGAGATCGGAATATGAAAAGAGTACTCCGAGAGTGGAAAGAGAGAAATAGCTGTCTGTTGAGATTCGGATCTCAACAGACAGCTTATTATGCCTATGTCGGGGAATTAAACGAAGCGGGCACCGGCGGGGATGGAATCGTCCAGCATGACGACCTGCAGTTTGTCTCCACGCTCTGCGGAGAGGATCATGCCGCAGGACTCTCTGCCCATCATCTTACGGGGAGGCAGATTGGTAACTGCTACCAGAGTTTTGCCGATGAGTTCTTCGGGCTTGTAGTATTTTGCAATACCGGAGAGGATCTGACGGGGGGTGTCGGTGCCGTCGTTGAGGGTGAACTTTAAGAGCTTGTCGGACTTCTTTACATTCTCGCACTCCAGGACCTTGACGACAGTCATCTCTACCTTGCAGAAATCGTCGAAGGTAATGGGAGGCAGGGGTTCGGGAAGGGGATCTTCGGCAGGGGCTTCGGGCTCCTGCGGTTTGGCGTTAAGGGCTTCCAGCTCTTCCAGTTCTTTTGCGGCATCAATACGGGGGAAGAGGGCGTTGCCGGCTGTGACGGTGGCTTCTGTCTTCAGGCCGCCAAAAGCACACAGGGTTTCCCATGCGCCGTTTTCGGCACCGATCCGACGGAGGATCTCAGCGGCGGTGTCGGGCATGAAGGGCTGCAAGAGACCTGCACAAATGCGGATGGTTTCCAGCAGGTTATACATGACCTTCGCCAGACGGGGCTTGTTGGCTTCGTCCTTGGCAAGGACCCAAGGTGCGTTTTCGTCGATATACTTGTTAGCACGGGAGATCACGTTAAAGATCTCTGCCAGAGCGTTCTGGAATGCGTAAGATTCCATCTGCTTTTCGTAGCGTTGGAACAGGGTACCTGCCATAGTGGTCAGTTCTTCGTCCATTTCCGCATTGGCTACCTGCTCTGCGGGGAGGGTGCCGCCGAAATACTTCTGCACCATGGCAACGGTACGGGATACCAGATTGCCGATGTCGTTGGCAAGATCGGTGTTAATGCAGGAGATCAGCAGTTCGTTGGAGAAGTTGCCGTCGGAGCCGAAGGGGAAGGAACGGAGCAGGAAGAAACGGAGGGCATCTACGCCGTAACGAGCGGCCAGAACCTGAGGATCTACTACGTTACCCTTAGACTTAGACATCTTACCACCGTCCAGAAGGAGCCAGCCGTGACCGTAGTCCTTTTTGGGCAGGGGCATTTCCATGCTCATGAGCATGGCGGGCCAAATGATGGAATGGAAACGAACGATTTCCTTGCCTACAAAGTGGACGTCGGCAGGCCAGTACTTGGCATAATCGTCGTATTTGTCGTTAAATAAGCCCAGTGCAGTGGTATAGTTAAACAGGGCATCTACCCAAACATAAACCACATGACCGGGGTCAAAATCAACAGGGACACCCCATGTAAAGCTGGTACGGGAAACGCAGAGGTCTTCCAATCCGGCGTCGATGAAATTATTGACCATTTCATTGACGCGGCTACGGGGCTCTAAGAAATCGGTATTGGTCAGCAGGTCACGGACGGGCTGGGCGTATTTGGAGAGGCGGAAGAAGTAGGCTTCTTCCTCGG
The DNA here is from genome assembly GCA_045601945.1 of Faecousia sp. Lineage (GTDB taxonomy): Bacteria > Bacillota > Clostridia > Oscillospirales > Oscillospiraceae > JAZOXB01. The sequence continues at coordinate 1,866 of JAZSAO010000290.1, forward strand.
CGGGCTGGCAGTCTCTGCCGCAGTCGGGGCACTTGCCGTCCTTCAGCTGGCTGGGAGTCCAGAAGGACTCACAGGGGGTGCAGTACATACCTTCGTACTTGCCCTTATAGATGTCGCCCTTGTCGTACATCTTCTTAAAGATCTTTTGGATGGCGGCTACATGGTAATCATCGGTGGTACGGATGAAACGATCATAGGAAATGTTCATCAGCTTCCACAGATCCAGAACGCCCTTTTCCCCGGCAACGATGTTGTCTACGAATTGCTGGGGAGTAATGCCGGCGTCTTTTGCACGGTTCTCGATCTTTTGACCGTGTTCGTCGGTGCCGGTAAGGAAGAGAACGTCGTAACCGCGGAGTCTCTTATAGCGAGCCATGGCATCGGTAGCCACGGTGCAGTAGGTGTGACCGATGTGCAGCTTATCGGAGGGGTAGTAAATGGGCGTTGTGATGTAGAATTTCTTACAGGAATCACACATAAAAATTATCCTTCTTTCGTGGTAGATTACTTGCTGTTAGTGCTCTTTCTCAGGGCGAAAATACCCCAGAAGATCAGAACGCCGACCAGCGCACCTGCGAAGTCCAGCCAAATGTCCAGAACTTCACTTGCACGACCGGTAACATAAAGCTGAAGGGTTTCGTCAGCTAAAGCGACCAGAAGGCAGAACAACAGGGGTTTAGATACCTTGAAGCCGGCGGTGTTGAAGAACATACCCAGAGCGAACCATCCGAGGATGAAATATTCCAGGCCGTGTGCAACACTACGAACGGTGGCGTGAGTGAGATCGGGCCAAATGGTGCGCAGGACCTCCCAGACACTTTTGCTCTGGACGGTACTGACCTCTCCGGAGAAAGCGGAGAAAATATAGATCACCGCGACCCAAAGAATAGACAGAACCAGCCAAAAACGGAATTTAGGATTTTTCATAACTATTATCTCCAATTTGACAGAATATACTACATTATATCATAGGTTTCGGGAAAGTGCAAGGATTAGAAACAGGAAATCCCATAATAAACCACGAAAAACTCAAATATGTGGATACA
>JAZSAO010000291.1:0-2077 GCA_045601945.1 Faecousia sp.
CCGTTTTATTAGAAATAAGTATAAAACATACGGGTCTTCCCATTCAGGAAGACCCGTATGTTTTATTTGGCATTATTGCTCTCGGATCAGTCGTTTTGCCACGATGACCAACGCTAAGGGGAAAAGGATCACAAATCCAAACATATAATAGCTTGCCATACCTACACCACCGGTAGCCGGAAGAACGGTACCATAGGTGTTTTCGATGGTAATGTCAATATGAGGGCCATTGGAACGAACTATGGGTTCATCTTCATCGATTATCGCAGTTACAGAGGTGATAACGGGTTCTCCCTTGCCATCTGTATCATATTCCGCAGACAGTTGGATCTTGATCGGTTCTTCTAACAGAATATATCCGTCCGGTGCCTCTGTCTCCTGTAGGTAATAGACATCCGGCAAAAGACCGTAAATACAGATGGTGCCATCTGCATCCGTCGTCAGAGAGCAAGCCTTGTCTTCATGCATGGTCCACTGTGGTTCATCAGCATCCGTATCCGATGCCAAGTACGCGCCGTCTTCCTTCTGTAGAACAAACACAGCCCCCTCTACCGGCAATTGGGTGCCGCCATCGACTTTATGTATTGTCATGGTAACAGGTAGCGAGACCTTTTGAGCGGAAGTGTCCGGGTTCTGTTCCCCATTGGCCAAACACAACACTGTGCTACGCAGTAAAAAACCAAGAACAAAGATGATTAAAATCCATCGATATTTCACAGGCACCCTCCTCTCTCGCTGTTCTTTTACAAGAATATCACCAGATAATTTATGTTACACCTGAACTTATCCATGAATTACCACTTACTATCATAACCACACACAGCAGAAAAGTCAATAGGATTCCGGGAAAATAATCACTTTCTTCCAATAATGTATCGGTTTTGATATATTTTCTATAGAATATGACCAACCAAAGGGCAAACAAAGAAAACTCCTCCCCATTGGGGAGGAGCCACGGGTCTATTGGGGAGGGGGTGCTTCATTGCACCGAACGGTAATTCGATTGGCTCCCCCGTATGTACAAGTGAAGAGGGTCAGATCGAATTCACCGGAGGTTAGCTGGGGAATACATTTCGACGGAAGGATCTCCTGAAATTCAACCTCGTAGAAGAACGGTTCTCCGAATGCATTGATAAAATACACGGGGTCTCCATTTCTCAGTTCTGTGATCCGACCGAAATGTCTGGAATAGTTATGTGCCATAATCACCAGATTCCCCTCTTGTACACTGCCGAAATAATGGCAAGGGGATGTATACAGCTTTTCTACCGTCCAGTGGGACATAACAGGGAGATCTAATTCCAAGGTCGGGAAACTAATATAGCCAATATAGCCTTTCCCATCCACTTGGATCTCATCCATCAGGATCTCGGTCTCCTCCGGAGCACCGGTCGGCTGCAGTTCCTGCCGCAGGGCTTCCTCTTCTTCAGGTGAAGCCGTGGGTGTTAGGTGCTGTTCTTCTTTTTGCACGCGGATCTGTTCCACCAATAGATTTAGTTGTTCCACAGCGGCAATGCCTGCCTGTTCATCTTCTTTGAAATTGTGAATCAAAAGAAGAGCAGAGCCAATTAACAGAACAAATCCCAGAAATATTAGGGTAATTCCGGCTTTTCGCATTATGCTTCTTCCTTTTTGCCCTTAGAGGAGAAATACATTCCCAAACACAGGCAGAAAATACCTAAAATTGCCATAACAGGAATGGGCCAATTCAGCTGTCCGGTCTGGGGGCTGTCACCGCCACCGGGTTCGGTGGGTTCCGTAGGCTCCGAGGGACCGGTAGAAGGCTCCGTAGGACCGGTGGAAGGTTCCGTAGGACCGGTAGAAGGTTCCGTGGGGCCGGTAGAAGGTTCCGTAGGACCGGTAGAAGGCTCCGTAGGACCGGTAGAAGGCTCCGTGGGACCGGTAGAAGGCTCCGTAGGACCGGTGGAAGGCTCCGTGGGACCGGTGGAAGGCTCCGTAGGACCGGTGGAAGGCTCCGTAGGACCGGTGGAAGGCTGCGTAGGACCGGTGGAAGGCTCCGTAGGACCGGTGGAAGGCTCCGTGGGCTCCGAAGGCTCCTTTACCAGGTCGGTCTTTG
>JAZSAO010000292.1:0-6831 GCA_045601945.1 Faecousia sp.
GGAATGGAATTGTTCATGGAGTTGCGGAGACAGCTGGGTGAACGGGACATTATTGCGGAGGACCTTGGATATATGACAGACTCTGTTCGAGCATTGGTTCGGGACAGTGGCTTCCCTAATATGAAGGTATTGCAGTTTGCCTTTGACCCTATGGATGAGGGGTGGGGGAACGAACACTTGCCGAATTGCTACCAACCTAATTCTGTAGTCTACACAGGAACTCACGATAATAATACTCTCGTCGGTTGGATTTCTTCTTTGACTAAAGAGGAACGAAGCCATATATTAAAATATCTGGGCGAAAGTCGTATTTCTTCCGGAAATTTGGCTAAGAAGATCCTGCGCATAGGACTCATGAGTTGCCCTCGGATTTGCATTGTTCCTATGCAGGATTGGCTTGGGTTAGATCATACCTGTCGGGTGAATACCCCGGGTACGGTTGGAGATAACTGGTGTTGGAGATTGCTGTCGGGGCAGATTACAGAGGAGACGGAGAATGAGATGCTGGAATGGACAAAATGCTATGGAAGACTCAATTGGGATGCAGTAAACTGCTTGCGGGAAGGAGAAGAATAATCCTGTTACATTTCTATGGGAGTTTCTATATTTCTGTTTGACAAATTCCGTATTATGCAGTAAACTGAGATACGGAAGAAGTAACCATTTATATCATTCATCTTAAAATAAAATATGTAATATGTTGTATCTTTTCGCCCCCCTCGCCCAAGGGGGCGTAACAATAGAAAAATTATGGAAAGCAAAGGAGAAATGCTATGATGAAAAAAGCTTTATCCCTGATCCTGTGCCTCTCTATGCTCCTTTCCATGATCGTTCTTCCTTCTGTCTCTGCAGAGGAAAAGGCTGAAACCAAAGCCTATGCAGTACAGGAAGAATTTGAGATCGTGGGTGACTGGGTATGGGGAGAAACCGTAGCGAATCTTGGCGCTGCAAAGATCGTTGACCGCAGTGCCAAAATGGGTGTTACGGACCTGTACATGCTGGCAAAGGGTACCGGCGGCAAGCTGAGTTACCTGAAGACCCAGTACAAAGATGCTCTGAGCAGAACCGACCGTGACGTTCTTCAGGAACTGATCACTGCCGCACATGCGAAGGGGATCCGTGTTCATACTTGGCTGGTTACCGTTGAGGATGAATACTACAAGAGCAAGCATCCCGAAGCAGGTGTTTACCACTATGTCCGTGGGCGGGATAATAACCGTGTAAACCCCTATGATGCAGGCTATCGTACTTATATGGCCAATATCGTTACGGAAATCGCTTCCGGCTATGATGTTGACGGCATCCATTTGGACTATATCCGCTATAACCACGTAGCAAACGGCTGGAGCGAAGAAGACTTTGCTCGCATTGCTGCTATGGGTGCTGATGTAGAACAGGTCAAGTATATGATCAATAAGACCTTCTATCAGGACAAGCTTCCTGCAGGGGATACTATGGACGAGAACTACCTGTTTGATGCATACAGAAACGGTGATCCCACCGCTCTGCTCATCGGTCAGTACCGTCGGGATAACATTAACGACTTTGCAAAGCTCCTCCGTGATGCGGCAAAGACTGTAAACCCCGATATTCTCTTTACCGGCGCTCTTATGCCCGAAGGTGGCGTTACGTATGGCAAGGAAGATATTGCATTCGGCGATCTCCATTATGGTCAGAACTATAAGGATGCCGCTGAGATCTACGACTATGTTTGCCCCATGGCATACTCCGCTTCTTATGAGGCAGAGCCCCAGTGGATGGCTGATATTGCTACCTACTGCGTTGAAAACGGTGTTGACGTAGTTATGGGACTGCAGTCCTTCAGCCCTCTGACGACAACCCGCCTTATGGCTGATATTGAAGCAGTCCGCGCTCTTCTTCCCATGGAAGGGGTTCTGGGCATTGCTCATTTCCGCCATACCCAGTTCAGCTATGCTAAGACCGGATACAACTACAATACCGGAACAATGGATATCCAGTATATCAATGCATCCGAATCCGGTGCTGTCAAGCGGATTGAAATTGATGTTCCTGCAGGTATGAAGATTACGAAGGCTTCTGTGGTCAGCGGATTTAAGACCTCTGCGCCTGTCTCCGTTTCTTCTGACGGACGAATGGTGTCCATTGGCTATGCAAATTCTTCCTCCAGCACGATTCTTGCAGCACTGGGCGAAGGAAAGCTCCGTGTACAGTTTACGGGAAGACCTACCGATGAATCCGTACGAGCTTCTCTCGTTCGCGCAATTATCGGCACTGCAGAAACCCGTGTTTATAATGTCTACGAAGATATGACCAACTTCAAGGTTAATTTCGTGGATCACGACGGTACTGTTTTGGCTACTAAGACTGTTGTGCCCGGTGGCTCTGTAGAAGCTCCCTCTGATCCTCTCCGCTATGGCTATGTCTTTACCGGTTGGGATAAGGAATTTGATACTGTGAACAGCGACCTGACCGTTACCGCACAGTATGAGAAAATTCAGGTTGCCGGTGAATTTGAGATCGTCGGCGACTGGGTATGGGGCGAAGATGTTTACAACCTGGGTGCACAGACTATTGTAGATCGCAGTGCTAAGTACGGCGTTACCGATCTGTACATGCTGGCAAAGGGTACCGGCGGCAAGCTGAGCTACCTGAAGACCCAGTACACCGATGCCCGTGCAAGAACCGACCGTGACGTTCTTCAGGAGCTGATTACTGCTGCTCATGCAAAGGGGATCCGTGTTCATACCTGGCTGGTTACCGTAGAGGATGAATACTATAAGACCAATCATCCCGAAGCAGGTGTTTACCACTATGTCCGCGGGCAGGACAATAACCGTCTGAATCCCTATGATGCAGGCTATCGTACCTACATGTCCAATATCGTGAAGGAAATCGTTACGGGTTACGATGTTGACGGTATCCATCTGGACTATATCCGTTATAACCATGTTGCAAACGGCTGGGGCGAACAGGACTTTGCCAGAATTGCAGCAATGGGTGCAAACGTAGAAGATGTCAAGTACATGATTAACAAGACCTTCTATCAGGACCAGCTTCCCACCGGGGATGTCATGGATGAAAACTATCTGTTTGATGCATACAGAAACGGTGATCCCACCGCTCTGCTGATTGGTCAGTATCGTCGTAACAACATCAACGACTTTGCAAAACTCCTCCGTGACACTGCAAAGGCTGCTGATCCCGATATCCTCTTCACCGGTGCTCTCATGCCCGAAGGTGGTGTTACCTATGGTAAGGAAGATATTGCATTCGGTGATCTCCACTACGGTCAGAACTATACCGATGCAGCTGAGATCTACGACTATATCTGCCCCATGGCTTACTCTGCATCTTATGAAGCAGAGCCCCAGTGGATGGCTGACATTGCCGCCTACTCCGTAAAGGTAGGCAATGACGTTGTTATGGGTCTCCAGTCCTTCTATCCTTTGACTTCTGTTAATCTGATGGGGGACATCAACGCAGTTCGTGGGCTTCTGCCTATGGAAGGTGTTCTGGGCATTGCTCACTTCCGTCATTCCCAGTTCAGCTATTCCAAGGCTGTCTATGACTACAGCACCGGTAAGATGGACATTGATTTCCTCAATGCTTCTTCTGCAGGTGGTTGCAAGTGGCTGAAGGTAGAAGTGCCTGCAGGTATGAAGATCACCAAGGCTACTCTGGGTACCGGCTTCACTTCCGGTGCTCCCGTATCTATTGCTACCGATGGTCGTTCCGTTACCTTCGGTTATGCAGAAACCTCCTCCAGCACCGTCATCGGCTCTCTGAAGTCTGGCAAGCTGACCATCAACTTCACCGGCAAGCCTGCCGATGAGAAGGAAAGACCCTCTCTGGTTCGTATTTACATTAACTCTAACGAGAGCCGTGTTTACAACACCTACGAGGATCATACTCAGTATACTGTAACCTTTAAGGATTCTGACGGCACTGTTCTTGCAAGCAAGAAGACCTATGCAGGCGGCACCGTTTTGGCCCCTGAAGTTCCTGTTAAGGAAGGTGCTACCTTCGCAGGTTGGGATAAGAGTTTTGATGCTGTTACCGAAAATATCACCGTTACTGCTACCTATGTTTCCAACGGTTCCAAGGAATTTGAGATCATGGGCGAATGGGTATGGGGCGAAGATATTTACAACCTGGGTGCAGAGACCGTCGTTGGCCGTGCAGTACAGAATGGCGTTACCGATCTGTATCTCCTGGTTAAGGGTACCGGTGGTAAGCTCAGCTTCCTCAACACCCGTTACACCGAGGCTCTGTCCAGAACCAACCGTGACGTTCTGCAGGAATGCTTGGATGTTGCTCATGCAGCGGGTATCCGCGTCCATGCTTGGATCGTTACCGTAGAGGATAGCTTCTACAAGGCTAACAACCCCGAGGCAGGTATGTATCACTACATCCGCGCCAGAGACAATGACCGCATCAACCCCTATGATGCAGGCTATCGTACCTATATGTCCAATCTGATCACCGATCTGGTATCTAACTATGATATCGACGGTCTCCATCTGGACTATATCCGCTACAACCACCTGTGTAACGGCTGGAGCGATGTGGACTTCGCGAACCTGGCCGCAATGGGTGCAAATGTCGACAATATCAAGTACATGATCGACAAGACCTTCTACGCAGATCGTCTCCCTGCAGGGGAATCTGTAGATGCAAACTACATCTTTAAGCTCCTTGCTAACGGCGATAAGGATGCTACTCTGGTGGCTCAGTACCGTCGTAACAACATCGTTGACTTTGCAAAGCTTCTTGTAAATACCGCAAAGGCAATTAACCCCAACCTGATCTTCTCCGCAGCGGTTATGCCCGAAGGTGGCGTTGTAGGTGGCAGTGCAGGTAGTGCAAATACCGGCTTTGGCGACCTCCACTACGGTCAGAACTATACCGATGCCGCAGGCATCTATGACTACATTGCTCCCATGGCTTATACTGCAAGCTATGGTACCGGCCCTGATTGGTTTGCAGGTATTGCAAAGTATGCAGTAGAGGTTGGTAACGGTGTCGTTATGGGCACTCAGTCCTACTATCCTTCTGTTTCTGCAGACCTCATGGCCGAGATCGAGGCTACCCGTGCCCTCCTTCCCATGGAAGGCGTTCTGGGTATCGTTCACTTCCGTCACAGCCAATTCAGCTATGTAAACTTTGCAACTGACATGGCAGAAGGTGAGATCGATGTTCATGCTATCAACACTTATGCAAGCGGTGGTGCTAACTGGCTCCGCATCGAGGCTGCTGAGGGTGTTACCTTCACCGGTGCACAGTACCTCAAGGGCTTCAACGCACAGGCTCCCATCGAGATCGCGGCTGACGGCAGCTACATTCTCTTCGGTTATTCCGACATCTCCGGCACGGTTCTGCCTGCTCTGGCAGAAGGCGACCTGCGGATCACCTTTACCGGTAAGCCTGTAGATCCCAATGGCAGAATTGCTATTGGCCGTATCTACATCGTTTCCAACGAGAGCCGAGCATACAGCTCCTACACCGACCGTTGCAGCCATGCATGGAGTACCGGTGTTGAGGCTATGGAAGCTACCTGCATCCGTAACGGTGCTCTGGTATCTTCTTGCGGCAACTGCGGTCAGTACAAGGTAGAAGCCATTCCTGCCTTCGGTCATACCGAGATCTACACTCCTGTAGATGCAGAGAACCATGCTATTACCTGTGCAAACTGCGACATGAACGAACTGCAGACTCACGACTTCACCAACGGTACCTGTGTCTGTGGTGAGGAAGACAAGATCATTGTCGATGCAAGCTTGGTGATCGGACACAGCTTGAATCTGGCAAGTGATATTTCTGTAAACTATGCAATTCCGAAGGCAATGCTTGCAGAATTTGATCTGAGCACTGTATACATGGAAGTCGAAGTAGATAAATACGAAGGAAATTCTAAGACCGGAATCGACGTCTACAAGCTTGCCGGTGAAGAAAAGGGTGGTTACTACTACTTCACGCTGAACGGTTTGACTGCAGTTCATATGAATAACGAACTCCGTGCAGTGTTCTATGGTCGCAAGGATGGACGGAATTACTGTTCTTCTGTTGATATCTACTCTATTGCACAGTATGCATATTCTCAGCTGAATAAGTCCAACGCAGGCGATGACCTGAAAACACTCTGCGCTGACCTTCTCCGCTATGGCGCTAAGGCTCAGATCTACAAGGTCTATCGTACAAATGCTTTGGTAGATGCTAAGATGACCGAAATGCACAAGGCTTACCTGACTGATCTGAACACTATCACTTATGGGGACACATCTTTAGAACTGGGATTCCTTCCCAACCCCACAGTCATTTGGGCAGGCAAGGCATTGGATCTAAATTCCAAGGTTGGTATTCGTTATATTGTCAATCTGACCAATTATAAGGGCAATATTGACGACCTTAGTCTCAGCGTCAGCTATGTTGATGTTTACGGTGTATATCGTACTGCATCTGTTGGGACTCCCGAACTCTATCGTGCATCTGACAATCTGTATGCCTTTACATTTGACGGACTCCTTGCCGCGGAACTTCGAACCGAGGTTACGGCAACGGTTTGTGAAAACGGTACGCCTGTTTCCAATGATTTGGTCTACTGCGCAGATACTTATGGTAATGGTAAGACCGGTAATTTGGACGTGCTGTGTAAGGCTTTGTTTGCCTACAGTGACAGTGCCAAGGCTTTCTTTGTACAGTAAGCACAATAGCACTTTTAGAGCATAGGATATAATACTGTTTCTTGATAAAATGGTTAGAAAACCATTTTATCGCAGGATAAATATCCTGCACCGCCTTAGGCGGAAGAAACAGTATTACAGGTTATTTCTTGGCGGCAAAGCCGCCATG
>JAZSAO010000293.1:0-5446 GCA_045601945.1 Faecousia sp.
GGAAGCATTGCATCAAGAATCTCTTTGTCTTTGAACGCTCTGCAGGCTCCGTAGGCTTCTTTGGTAAGGCCGGTGGTGCTACCATCAAGGATCTTGGCATTGAAAGCGGTATTGTCTTCGGCGGCAAGGCATCTGCCGGTCTCGTTGGCTCCGGCTCCTCTGTGACCATTAGCGGCTGCTACAATCGGGCAACTGTCATTTCCACCGCCGGCAACAGTGGCGGCATTGTGGGACAGCTTGGTGGTACTTCCAAAATCAGCAATTGCTATAACCACGCAAACATCCGCTCCACCGACGGCGGTGCAGGCGGTATCGTAGGCTATATTTCCAGTGCTACTACCACAGAAATACTGTCCTGCTATCATGTGGGGACCCTCACAGACAGCCTGGGCAAGATCGGTCTCATCGGTTCCTATAATACGGTTACGGAGAGCCTGCTGATCAAGCACATTACGGTGAAGAATTGCTTCTCCACCACCAATATTAAGAGCAGTACCGTAGCCGATAACACCTCCTTGGAGAGCTACAGTGGCAACAAGAAGGTTTCAGCGGCTCAGCTTATGGATTCCCTGCCTTCTGCTGCTTTTATGTACGACTGTGAGTGGGAAAACGGAGGCTACCCTGTATTCACATGGCAGTGTGATACAGTCCTTCCCGAGGATCTGGTTCTGAATACAGAAGCTGAGCTTCGTCTCCTTGCCTATACGGTCAACAGCGGCAAGGATAATTTCAGCGGGAAAACCGTGAAATTAGGACAGACTATTGATCTGGATTCCCGTGAGTGGATCCCCATCGGCGGTAGCGAAACAGAGAACAGCACCAGCCGCTCCTTCCGAGGCAGCTTCGACGGACAGGGCTACGGCATTCGGAATCTCAGCGTGACCACCGGGAACTATTATGCAGGTTTCTTCGGTGCCATGCAGGGAACGGTTCGCAACCTGGGCATCCTCAGCGGACGGGTGGTAGGCAACTACAAGACCGGTGCACTGGTAGGCTCCTTCGCCGGAACCATGGAGAACTGCTTCAGCAGAGCCAGCATCAGCGGCACAGGACAGACCGGCGGTATCATCGGTATGTCCGGGAAGCTGACCATGTCCAACTGCTACTGCAGCGGCTCTGTCAGTGCAAACACCAGTGCGGGAGGCTTGGTGGGCTTCCTATCCAGTTCTGCCTCCAATACCGTTATGAAGAACTCCTACAGTTCCGCTACCCTCAGTGGCTCCACTAAGGGAAGCCTTGCAGCAAGTATCAGTACAAGCGCCCTGTCTGTTACCATGAGCAACTGTCATGGCATCAGCACCTATTCCCTTGTTCCTTCGGGGAGCACCTGCACCCTCAGCGGCTGCACTGCTTTGGCTGGGGCTGATCTGAAGGCTGCAGCGACGACCCTGGGCACAGACTTCTATGGAGATTCTCTCTATCCTCAGAATGGGGGATATCCCTTGCTGCAGGTCTTCGCCTATGGGGTGGAGTTGCCCACTCTGACGCCCAATGAGCAGGGAATCTACGAAATTTCCACTGCCCAAGAGCTTCGTGCTGTTGCAAAGGCTGTCAATGTTGAGGGTAATACCTTCGCAGGGAAGACCGTTCGCCTCATGGCAGATATTGACTTGGAGCAACGGGAATGGATGCCTATCGGCACAGACCGTTCCTTTGCAGGTACCTTTGACGGCAATGGTCACTGTATCGAAAATCTCTGCATTACCTCCGGCAATAACTATGTAGGTCTTTTCGGCAGACTGGCAGGAGCGACCGTAGAGAACCTTGGTATCGAAAGCGGTACTGTAATGGGTACCGGGAAGGTTTCTGCTTTGGCAGGTTCCATCCGCAATGGCACCGTGATCCGTGGCTGCTACAATCGGGCTACGGTCAGCGGTAGAACCATCGTCGGCGGCCTGGTAGGTATGGTAGGCCCCACCGATTGCCTGGTGGAGAACTGCTACAATACAGGCTCCGTCAGTGCCTACAGCTCCGTGGGCGGTGTCATAGGCTATCTGGCAGGGGATACCACCAACTTTACAGTCAAGAACTGCTACGAGGGCTCCGACTCCGGACTTGGTCTGCTTGGTGTCAGCCATGCCTCCGTTACGACTGCGAAAATGGAGAACTGTTATGCCATTGACACGGGCTCCTTGGTGGGTACGCAGAACTCCCTGACCATTACCAACAGCGGAACCCTCACCGCTGCCCAGCTTCAGGGGAAGGCAGCAGAAATGGGAGCCCCCTTTGCAGAGGACTATCTGGCAAAGAATCAGCTATACCCCGTCCTGCAGTGGGAGAACGAACAGGCAAGCACCACCTTCCAAGAAAAGGACGGCGTCTATCTCATCCAATCCGAGGCAGATCTGCGGCTCCTGTCCTACCTTGTAGGGAAGGGAAATCGATTCCTGGGAGAGCAATTCCTCCTGACCACAGATTTGGATCTGGGCTCCCGACCCTGGCTGCCCATCGGTGGGGAATATGCCACCGGGACGATTTACTTTAAGGGCAGCTTCGACGGTGGCGGTCATAAGATCAGCAATCTGAATGTACACACCCAAGGAAATCACGGTGGCTTGTTCGGCATTGTGTCCGATGGTGTGATCGAGAATCTGGGCATTGAAAGCGGAACCGTCCTTGCCAAGCAGTATGCAGCCGGGCTGGTGGCCAGAGTCTATGCCAATGCCACCATCCGTAGCTGCTATAACAAAGCAACGGTCTATGCCAACTCCAACAGCGGCGGCCTTATCGGCAGAATTAACAGCGGCAACGTCACCGTGGAGAACTGCTACAATACCGGTGTGGTTACCGCAAAGACCACAGGCAGCTCCACAGGAGGCTTTGTAGGCATCCTGTCTGCGGGCATCGAGAATACTTGGCTGCGGAACTGCTACAATGTAGGCAACCGCTACGGCATTGTAGGTGCCGGCGGTGCAGACATGATCAGCAGCGGTGCGGAAAACTGCTACTCCACAGGCTCCCTGCGGCTGTACAAGACAGCCAATGCCATGAGCTTTAAGAGCTGTACCCAGGTCTCCGATGAGGGGATGAAGGCCCTGGCCCCCACCCTGGGACAGGCTTTTGCAGAGGATGCAGAGGAGATCAACAGGGGCTATCCCATCCTCACCTGGGAGCTGGGCGGTCCCCGGGTAGACGAAAGCATTACCATTATGCATACCCTTGATCTGGCAAGTGATATTTCCATCAAATATGTGGTACCGGAAGGTCTCCTGGAGGACTATGACAGCTTCTATATGCAATGCGAGCTCTATGACGGCGGCTCTGCAGAGCTTCAACCCGTTCTGAAGGATGGCTATTATTACTTCATCCTGGAGGGTATGACCGCTGTCCACATGAATGATACGGTCACCGCTACCCTCCATATGACCAAGGGGGGACGGGAATACCTGTCTAAGGAGGATCGGTATTCTGTGGCACAGTATGCCTATTCTCAGATGAATAAGGACGGGGTCAGCGAGGCGCTGAAGCGCCTGTGTGCCGATCTCCTCCGTTACGGCAGTATTGCCCAGAGATACAAGGACTACCGTACGGACAGCCTTGCAGACGGAGCTATGACAGAGGTACACCGTAGCTACCTCACGGACTTGGATGCGGTAGCCTTCGGCAATACCAACCGAGTCCTGGAGGACCTGGCAGAGCCCCCCATTGCCTGGGTAGGGAAGGCGCTGAACTTAGACTCCAAGGTAGAGGTCAAATTTGTCTTCAACCCGGCCGCCTACTCCGGCTCCCTATCCGATCTAACCCTCCGCATTTCCTACGTGGATGGAACAGGCACCACCAAGGAGGTTATCCTCACTGATCCGGAAGCCTATAATCCGACCCTGGGCTATTATGCCTTTACCCTGGATTCCCTCCTTGCATCGGAGCTGCGTAGCGTTTTATCTGTCCGGGTCTATGCCGGCGACACCCCTGTTTCCCGGACCCTCCAATACAGCCCAGATACCTACAGCAACGGCAAGACAGGGATCCTCCTCTCCCTCTGTAAGGCCCTCTTTGCCTACTCCGACAGTGCGAAAGCATACTTTCAATAAGTTTTGAACCGTGGGGGCGACTTGTTCGCCTCCACAGGAGGAAATCCATTCGTAAGGAGGCAAACGCACATTGGAGAAAGAATAATGAAAGATGGGGAAGTGGTTGCCCGGCAGGGACAATTCTCCCTGACTGATAAGCAACTTGGTCCTGCAGGGCATCCTCTTAGAGCACCTGTAGGAGGTGCCATGATACGAACGATCCACGAGCATCCTTCCTGCAAGGTGTATTACCGCTTAACCCATAAATCGGACACATTGCTGGAGCCGGAAGCTCCCAATGCCGCTTTTGAGTATGAATATTGAGGGAGTACCGCAGTACTCCCTCTGTCCTTTATAATCCTAATTCCATTAACGTCTTAACCGGGGCCTTGCAGGTCCCATTTTCACAGAGGTAATACATTGCACCACTTTCCGGGATGGGGTAGTTCTGTGTGAAAGGTTGTCATATTGTGTTCCCGGCTTTTTTTGCTTCATATAACAGATACAGCATTATCTTAGAAACTGTAAAAGCAACCCACCAATCAGATAATGATCGGTGGGTTGCAGCAATTTATGAATCAATGAGTTGATGATCCGGATGAGCTTGCACATATTGCTCGATGTTTCCGTTGAGGATGAGCTGGGCATATTCCAAAGGTCTGTTGTAGATTAGCCAATCCAACTCTGAGCGTTGATACATGTTGTCGGCAATTTCATTCTCCACGGCATTGGTGTCGATGGAGATCTTGGTGCCTTTGGAGAAGCGGAGTTCTACACAAGCAGTGTCCATGTTGAATCGGCAGGATAGCAATTCGTTCATTCGGAAAACCTCCTAATTCTTTTTGATAATTCATCTACGATATTAAGAAATGCGAACTGTTTTAGGCTGGATAGGGGAGAGGCTTATCCGTTTAATTCATATTTGCTTAGAGTTTTGCTGATAGATTTCTTTTAGGCTTTCGATGGCAATAACGGGATCCATGGTATGGAAAATCATGTAGTTTCGCTTCATGGTTTCTGCAGTGGCTTGCTTATAGATTTTTGCACTGCTTTCTCCGGTGTAATAGTGCCAGTAGCGGTAAAGGTAGCCGATCCAGAAAAGTATATCGGGGGAGAATACTTCGCCCTTGACGGTGAGGACTTCCGCAGCTTCTTCGGTGACTTCTTCCAAGAGATATTCTTCTCCTGCCCATTGCATCCGATTATATGTGGAGTCCAAAGCTTTGGCTGTTTCCGATGTCATAAAGTGCTTGATAAATACACCGCTGGGGAGGTCACGCTTTCCGGACAGTTCAAAGAGTCTGCCTTGGATATCACATAGTTTGAATTGGATTGGATCCATATTTAGCCTCCTGTCTTTGCGTTCTCAAGAATCTCGTCGAAGAACAGACCTTCTCTACGGTGCTTTTTGCAGATGTCGTTTGCAAGAGAAATTC
>JAZSAO010000294.1:0-6773 GCA_045601945.1 Faecousia sp.
TCGTAATATTTTTTCTGGTCGATTTTTTGTGTCCCTTCGGGACGAATAGGGATGACAATTTTCGTTTATCGAACTATTTTCAAGTTCGTAAAGGTCTTGTAGGGGCGATGCTGTGTCATCGCCCGAGGCACTTACAATAAGTACCGGAGCTTATTTTGCGTAGTCATGACGATTATGTTCGCCCGCTAATGATCGACACCGAAAATGTCGGTTTTTATACAAAAATCATACAAAATCGGAACTTTTTCCGGCGAACACAGTTCGCCCCTACGATGTGGTACGATGATTTTTACGAATGGAGAAATTGCTATCTGCGACGATACTGCCACGGGCGAAGACACAGCTTCGCCCCTACAGTGGGCGGAGGTATTTTTTGTTGGTAATGCTATATCTTGGGCTATGCTTACTAAAAGTGATAGCCTAAACTGTGATTTATCGTTAAAATTCCCGTTTATGGAGTTGTTTACCAAGTTGGTATAGGCCCTTGCCTCTCCCATTGGAGAGGCAAGGGCTGATTCTGATTTGGCAAACAGTTCGATAAACTGTGATTTTCGGGAGAAATATAAAAAGGCTGCTGTAAGGACTCAAAAAGTCCTTACAGCAGCTTGGTTTATGCAATTGCCCGGTAGAGGAAGGTGACGATCTGCCCACGGGTGCAATCTTTATCCGGGGAGAACTTATCTTTTCCGGTGCCTTGGGTGATACTATTTTCCACAGCCCAGAGAACGGCGGTATAATAATAGTCACTTTCCGATACGTCGGAGAAAGGATTGTTGCTCTCTACGGGAGCGGGTTCGCCTTGCGCTCTCCATAGGAAGGTGGCCACTTGCCCACGGGTACAACCGCTGTCCGGGGAGAATTTACCACGACCGGTACCTTGGGTAATGCCATTTTCCACAGCCCAGAGAACGGCCTTATAGTAATAGGCATTGGGAGAGATATCCACGAAGGGGTTTTCTGCGGTGGTGGGTTCCGGACATCCGTTGGCTCTCCACAGGAAGGTCACGACTTGACCTCGGGTACAAGTATTTTCGGGACCGAAGGTGGTGGCAGTGGTACCGGTGGTGATATTCATTTTCAGCGCCCATAATACAGGGATGCCGAAGTATTCACTTTCGTTCACATCGGTAAAGGGGTTTTCCGGCAGGTCGAGTTTGCCGCAGAGGGTACAAACACCCTCTTCGTAGGCATGACCGGAGGCCGGAGCGACGATTTCCTTATAGCTGTAATCGCAGAACAGGCAAATATAGGAAATATAACCTTCTGTTGAGCAGGTGGGCGCAAATGCGGCCGATGCGAGGCTGTGTCCTGTAGCAGGGACGGTGTCAGATGTATAGGTGTTGCCGCAGAGTTTGCAGGTGTGGAGGGTATAGCCCTCTGTGGTGCAGGTGGGAGGAACAACAGTGGCATTATCCGTGTAATCGTGCTCCATCCGGGGGATCAGGATTTGTTCCCAAGTCAGGATGGTCTTTAGTTCCTGATCCGCAAAATAGGTGTTGCAGGAACTGCATTGATAGTAAGCCGTGGTGCCTGTCTCATGGCAGGTGGCGGGAACTTCGGGATAATATGCCACGTTGCTGTGGGAACAGTTGTTGTTTAAGACCCATGTGGAACGGACTGTCTGGTAGTCGTCTACTTTTCCGTGGCCGGGGTAGGGATCCTGTGCGGAAACCACAATGGGGAAGGCACAGTAATATTCACGGGCTTCCCAAAGACTGTCGTAGCTGCTGCTATGACACCAGTCCCATAGGCCGACCTCTTCTTTCATGGCGGCTACAGCAGTTGCAACGGTACTGTTTGCGATCATGTTCTCCCAGAAGACTTCTTCCCACGCGTAGTCATAGTCAAAAGTGACAGACTGAGAATAGCCATAGGCTACGCCTACACCTTTCTTCATCAAGGGAGCATGGAGTCCGTCTGTGGTCATGCTGAGGCAGAGAGCCATCCAAAGCAGATTGTTGGGAGCATTCTTATCCATATGGTTTGCAATGGCGGTGCCGTCTACGCAGTAGTACTTCATCTGGCCGTAGTTTCCGGCATAATAGGCATGGTAGTAAGAGCCAAAGGAACCGGAGACTACCTGCATATCATCCAGTGTGATACCCTCGTTGCTCTGCAGACAGATATAAGAGGTGTTGGCACGGGTGGCGAAATCGTCGGCATCATTGGGGTTTACATAATCCGTATCACCGTGGCTGTCGAAGATGATAACAGCACCTTCTTCCATAGCATTGGCAATGGCATCGATGGTAGCATCGGTGGTGCGATAAGTGGTGGCAGTGCCTCCCAGAGCCTTTGCAATCCGCTGAGCTTCGGTGACATACTGAGTGGTGAAATCCCGATCCAGTCCGTAATAGGGCTGGAACAGATAGACATTCTTGCCGGTGGTGCTGTTTTTGCGAGTATCAGAGGAAATGTCAGGGGAAGTGGATGCTTCCCTTTCGTCTTGGCCGGCTTCTTCTCGAGCCAAGGCAGACAGACGGGGAGAGTAGCCGCAGGCAATACCGTCAGTGGTCTCCCAGAAGAAGTGGTCGCCATTACGGATCAGGCTGTCTTCTTCGTAGTAGGGGGAGGCGGTGACGGTGGCAATGAGAGCCTCTACAGTGTGAGAGACAGGGGCTTTCTTTGCCAGCATAGATTCTTCCTTGGTGTTGATCTCTTCCCACATGAGATCGGCAAGGGCATAATTTTCCTCTTTCAGAGGCTCCGTGGAAGGAGTCTCAGTCTTAGCGGCAAAGGTCATGGGCAGGAGGCTCAAACTCAATGCCAATATCAAAAGTAATGCTAAAAATCGTTTCATGATCTTTCTCCTTTGTGTTGTTGAGAGTTAGGACACATAAAGCATATCACATTTTGCCGTGTTTTTCAATCGGTGTAAGAAAAATGCGTTTTAAAATGTCGAAAAAAATTCAAAATTGAACCATTGAATCTATGACAATTTCATGGTATACTATGGGAAAATTTCAGGAAGAAAGAGGTTTGTCTATGATAAAAGCTGTGAAACACTTAGGCAAACGGGAATGGGGTCTTGCGGCGGTCAGCGTTGTCTTTATTTTGGCGCAGGTTTGGCTGGATCTGACTATGCCGGACTATATGACGGAGATCACCATGCTGGTACAGACGCCCGGCAGTGAGATGCCCCGGATCCTTAGGGCAGGGGGCATGATGCTTCTGTGTGCCTTGGGTAGCTTGGTGGCCTCAGTGATCGTGTCTGTGATCGTGGCACGGATCGCAACCAATTTCGGTGCGACCCTCCGGGGTCGGCTGTTTTCCCGTGTGCAGAACTTTTCACTGGAGGAAATGGGACGGTTTTCCACCGCTTCCCTTATCACCCGATCTACCAATGATATTACCCAAGTGCAGATGCTCATTGTAATGGGTCTGCAGATCATGGTGAAAGCACCGATTACCGCCGCTTGGGCCATTGGAAAGATCTCTGTGAAAAACTGGCAGTGGACCCTCTCTACCGGGATGGCTGTGGCATTCCTTTTAGGGATCATTGGAGTTGCTATGATCGTTGCGATCCCCAGATTCAAGAAAATGCAGCAGCTAATGGATAATCTGAACCGTGTCACCCGTGAGAATCTCAACGGCATCCGTGTGGTTCGGGCCTATAATGCAGAAGACTATCAGCAAGGAAAATTCGCCCGCGCCAATGACGAACTGACGGAAAACGCTCTGCGGATCCAGTACGTCATGGCAACCATGATGCCGGGGATTAACTTGATCATGAACGGTCTGAGCCTTTCCATCTATTGGATCGGTGCGATACTCATCGACAGGGCAGCCTTGCCGGAAAAGGCTATGCTTTTTGCCCATATGGTGACCTATCTATCTTATGCCATGCAGATCGTTATGTCCTTTATGTCTCTGGTGTTTGTCTTTGTGATGGT
Organism: Faecousia sp.; assembly: GCA_045601945.1. Lineage (GTDB taxonomy): Bacteria > Bacillota > Clostridia > Oscillospirales > Oscillospiraceae > JAZOXB01. Next base: position 3,894 of record JAZSAO010000294.1, read on the forward strand.
TCCCCGTGCTTCTGTTTCTGCAAAGCGTATCAACGAGGTTTTGGAAACGTCACCTGTCCTTCGGGACGGAAGCTATACAGAGGGCATAACAGAGGGAAAGGTGGAGTTTCGGAATGTTTCCTTTGCCTATGCCCATGGGGAAGAACCTGTGATCCGCAATATTACATTTACCGCGGAAAAAGGGCAGACCGTGGCCTTGATTGGAGCCACCGGTAGCGGAAAAAGCACAGTGGTCAACTTGATCCCTCGTTTTTATGATGCCACAGAGGGAGAGGTTTTGGTGGACGGACGGAATGTGAAGGACTACACCCAAGAGGCTCTGCGGAACAAGATCGGCTATGTATCCCAGAAAGCCTTCCTGTTCAGCGGCACTGTGGCTTCCAATGTGGCCTACGGGGATAAAGGCGGGGAAACCCCTTCCTACGAAGAAATCGTTCATGCCGTTACTACGGCGCAGGCGGCAGACTTTGTAGAAGAAAAGCCCGACGGCTACGATAGCTATGTGGCACAGGGCGGCACCAACTTCTCCGGTGGCCAGAAACAGCGGCTTTCCATTGCCCGTGCCATTGCACGGAAGCCGGAGATCTTTATTTTTGACGATTCCTTCTCTGCTCTGGATTACCGCACGGATCGGATCCTGCGGGAAACCTTGAAGAAGGAATGTGCCCGGGCAACCAAAATCATCGTTGCCCAGCGGATCGGTACCATTCGGGATGCAGATCAGATCATCGTCTTGGACGAAGGAGAGATTGCGGGAAAGGGTACCCATAAAGAACTGATGGACACCTGCGAGGTCTACCGTCAGATCGCCTATTCTCAGTTGTCAAAGGAGGAATTGGTATGAGCCCTCCACCACGCAAACCGGAAATGGCTAAGGACTTTTCCGGCACATGGAAAAAGCTGTTAGAGTATTGCAAAGCCTATCGGTTCCACCTGATTTTCTCCCTGTTCTGTGCTTTTGCGGGAACGATTCTGACCCTTATGGGGCCGGGACGGATCGCAGATCTGACGGACGTGATTTCCGCAGGGATCCTAACGGGGATCGATATGGAAAAGGTGCGGCGGATCGCGATCACTTTGATCTGCTTCTACGCATCTTCTTTGATCCTTTCTGTGTCTCAGGGTAGGATCATGGCAATGGTGACACTGCGGATCTCACAGAGTCTCCGTGGGGATATTTCAGGGAAGATCAACCGTCTGCCTATGTGGTACTATAACCGCACTGCAACAGGAGATGTTCTTTCTCGTGTGACCAACGACGTTGATACCATCGGTCAATCTCTGAATCAGAGCCTTGCCGCACTGGTCAGTTCTGTGACACAGATGATCGGTGCCCTGATCCTGATGTTCAGCCATAATTTCCTAATGACTGTAACGGCCATCCTGTCCGGAGTGATAGGTTTTGTTCTGATGTTTGCCATTATGGGCCGTAGCCAGAAATATTTTATTGCACAGCAGAAAAACTTAGGGCGGATCAATGGCCATATTGAAGAAATGTATTCCGGTCATACGGTTGTGAAAGCCTATAACGGCGAAAAGGAATCCAAGAAAACCTTTGATTCTATGAACGAGGATCTGCGCAGTTCCGGTTTCCGTGCGGCGGCTATGTCCGGTCTCATGCATCCCCTTATGGGATTTATGGGAAACTTGGGATATGTAGCCGTTTGTGTTGTGGGCGCTTTGTTGGTGTTCAATCAAAAAATAGGTTTTGGCACTATCGTTGCCTTTATTATGTATGTTCGCCAGTTTACCATGCCCATGAATCAAATCTCCCAATCCATGCAGACCATGCAGAGCGGTGCCGCCGCAGGAGAGAGAGTCTTTGCGTTCTTAGAGGCAGAAGAGATGGAAGATGAGAGCCGAAAAACCCCGAAGCTTGATCGGGTACGTGGCAAGGTGGAATTTGACCACGTGCGGTTTGGCTACGAGGATTCCGACAAGACGATCATCCATGATTTCTCTGCTGTGGCACAGCCGGGACAGAAGATCGCTATTGTTGGGCCTACGGGAGCCGGCAAGACGACGATGGTCAACTTGCTTATGCGGTTCCATGAGCTGACCGGTGGAGAGATCCGAATCGACGGAGTGCCTATCAGTCAAATGACCCGAGAAGAAGTCCACGACCAGTTCTGTATGGTTTTACAGGATACGTGGCTTTTTGAGGGGACTTTGCGGGAAAATCTGGTCTACAGCACAGAAAACGTCACCGAGGAAAAATTGCGGGAAGCCTGCAAAGCTGTTGGACTCCACCATTTTGTCCGCACCTTGCCTAAGGGCTATGATACGGTGCTCAACGAGCAGGTCACTCTGTCTCAGGGCGAAAAACAGCAACTCACCATTGCCCGTGCCATGATCGCAGACAAGCCCATGCTGATCTTAGACGAAGCCACTTCTTCTGTGGATACCCGTACGGAACTGCGGATCCAGAAGGCAATGGATAAATTGATGGAAAATCGTACCAGCTTTGTGATTGCCCACCGTCTTTCCACCATTAAGGATGCAGACCTGATCTTGGTTATGCGTGACGGAGATATTGTAGAAAGCGGCGACCACGAAAGCTTGTTGGAAAAAAACGGCTTCTACGCCGAACTGTATAACAGCCAGTTTGAGCAGGTATCCTAATAGAAACGATATAGTCAAATTTTCGTTTGTAGAACTGTTCACCAAGTTGGTAAAGGCCCTTGCCTCTCCAATGGGAGAGGTGCCGCGACTGCGGCGGAGAGGGCAGTAGGGATTCCTAATTTTGTACCGATTTCGTAGTAGGCAGAGAAGGATCCTATGTACCGATTTCGTAGTAGGCAGAGAAGTGGGGTTACGGCATGGTATCCACGATCAAGAATAGGAAAAAGGAAGCGGTCTTGCACTCGCTCATACTTTGCT
>JAZSAO010000295.1:0-2775 GCA_045601945.1 Faecousia sp.
CCACCAACCACCACAACGGTTTTGCCACGGTAGAACATGGCATCACAGGTAGCACAGTAGTGGACACCGCGACCGGTGAGTGCTTCTTCGTCAGCAAGGCCTAAGGCACGATGATGGGTGCCGGTGGCGAGAATCACAGTGTCCGCAGTATAGGTTCCGCTATCGGTGTGGATGGTTTTTATTTTTCCTTCCAGTTCTACGGACAGGACTTCGGACAGGAGGGTTTTGGCCCCTGCCACATCGGCACCGTCTTTCATAGCTTGTCCCAGGGTAAAACCGTCAATACCTTGAGGGAAACCGGGATAATTGTCGATCTGATCCGTCAGAGCCATTTGGCCACCGATGCTCATTCGTTCCAGCAAGAGGGTAGATAGGCCTGCCCTTGCGGCGTACATGGCGGCGGTATAGCCTGCAGGGCCACCTCCGATGATCAAAACTTGAAAATGTGTATCCATGGGGATACCTCCCTTCTTAAAATTAGAGTTTCCTATTTTTGTTAAATTGTGTAATACGAGGGCATCTATAAAAACCGGAAAGAAGTTTTTATAGATGCCCAAAATGTCTTATCCTACAGCTTCTGCAGCGTTGGCAGTTGCCACATCGTAGATGCGGATCACGGTGTAGTCAACAGACAGGGGATATGTCTGCTGGCAGGCATCCATGAATTCCTGCAGCTTTTCGGATACCAGCTTCTCTGCGGCGGCATCGTACCATGCACGGGTTTCGGTTTGGCCCACGAAGTACATAATATGATACCCATAAGAGGTCTTAACAATACCGTGGTCTCCGACCTGACGCTCCGGATCGAAGCACCAATCATTGAATTCCGCGACCATGTCTCCGGGAGCGACTTCTTCGTACAAACCACCGGTTTCTTTTGATCCGGGATCGGTGGTGTTATCCGTTGCGAAAGTAGCGAAAGATTCTTCGGAGGGATCCTTCAGCCATTCGTCGTAAATGGCCTGTGCGGCGGCCTCAGCAGCTACCCAAGATTCGTCGGTCCATTCACTCTGTTCGCCTTCGGGCTGGATCAGAATATGACGGACATTGATATTATTGACCTGCGTTTTTCCTTGTGCTTCAAAGGTTTCCTTATTCTCTGCATAATAAGCCAGAACATCGGCTTCGGCAAGGGCTGCGGTCAGTTCTTCTTGCTTTGCCTGATAGCAGGTTGCGGCAAGGAGGTACATGGCATAGTATTCTTGATAACTCTTGGCATCTGTTCCGTCGCCAAAGTAATACTGAATGTAGGTATCTGCATCAGAGAAGCCCTGCGCGGTGTATTCGCTTGCAAAAGAACCTACGGGCAGAAGAATATCGTCCAGAGCGGTCTGATCTTCTGCGCGGAGTTCGATGCCATCGGCCTGAGCCTGCTGAGCAAGGGCATAATTTCGTGCCAGTCCTTCAACAGCGAATTCCAAGAAGTATTGTTCCCAAGTTTTACCTTCGTCGATTTCCTGCGACCAGAGAGGCTTGGTCGTATCCATGCCCATCATGGAGGCATAGGAGCCATAGGTACCCATGAAATTCAGATATTCTGTCCAATAGGCAACCTGCAGGTGGCGGTTCTCAAAAATAGGTTCCTGATTTTCTCCGGCTACGGCCAGAACAGCGGTCATGTTGCTGTCTGTGGGAGCGGCTTCGGCAACGGTATAGTGGTTATAAGCAAAGACATCGTTGTTCCCAAAGCCGGGAGTGCCCAGAAGTTCCATTGCAGGTAGTTCCGGAGGTGTGGTAGCTTCACTGCCATTTTCGGAAGCGGCTACAGTAGTGGGTTCTTCGGACGGAAGGGTTTCGGTTTTGGGGGCGGAGCCGCATCCGGCAAGAAGTGTTACCATAAGAAGGATTGCCAGTAATTTTTTCATGGGGGATATGTTCCTTTCGAATATAATCAACCTCAATAGTGTATCACAATAAGGGGAGAAATGCAAGAGGGTAACTTAGGAGGCACTCTGCACAGTAACTTAGGAGGCACTCTGCACAGAGATGAAACGGGTCACGGTACCGGAAAGTGTAAAGGTGGTACCTCCGAACTGAATGTTGGGTTTGAGGGCAATATCATCTGTTTGTACTTTATCTCCAATGCCGGGTTTGCTAACCAAGGTCCCATCGGGATTTAAAGCGGGAGATTCGGTGACAGGATCAGATCCACCAACGGGAACAAGATACTCCGGAGAAATGTCTATTGAAACAATGGGCGGTGTGTCGAGGGAGGCGTCCGATTCTACCTTTTCATCAGAAACGGTGGTGTCTCCCATAGGTTCCTGTGGAATGGTAGAGATAGTAGGATCCGGAATGTAACCGGGCTCTGTGGCTTGCGCTATAGGTCTGCCTTTTCCATGGCGTTGGAGTTCTCCGTTGACCGTGAGAACATAGGGTTTTTCCAATTCCAATGCGGGGGAACTGAGATGCAGGTTAGTAAAAGTAGCTTCTGCTGTAAAGCCTAAGATCTCTTTATCTTCTAATAGAAGGGAAAGGGTGCTTCCTTTGGTTACAGGCTCTGCGAATTGGATCTCCATGGTGTATTGAGCCCCTTCTTGGGTATAGTAGGCGTTTGCTTTTTCGTAACGAATCTGCGGTTCGGCAGAACTCTGACTGCAACCAAAGCAAAGAAGACAAAGACTCAGGAGCAGGAGTGTTGCGATCATTCGTTTCATAGTAGTGCCTCTCTTTCGGTTTATACTTATTTCTAATAAAACGGATTGACCGTTTTATTATGCCGCTAATAAGCGGCATGGCGGCTTTGCCGCCAAGAAATAACCTGTAATACTGTTT
>JAZSAO010000296.1:0-8609 GCA_045601945.1 Faecousia sp.
CTTTTCTAATAATTAAAATATTTTGAAGATGGAAATGATTGGGTAGCACAACCCCCTTTCGTAGGAATAATTTTATTATAGTAAATATATTTACTAAAGTCAATAGTAAACAAGTTTACTATGATAAAATATATCCGAAGATACGAAGGGAGGTGGATTGTGGAATATTATATGAAAAAGATCCGAGATCTCAGAGAAGATCATGATCTCACCCAGACCCAAGTGGCAGAAATGCTCGGTACTTCTCAAACTATGTACGCACGATATGAAAGAGGTGCCAGCGAAATGCCAATCAGACATCTGATTGCCCTGAGCCGCATATATGAGGTATCTTCGGACTATATTTTAGGATTGGGAAAAGAGCCGGGGTCTATTGGTAAGTCGACGAAATAACAAACGCAAGAGAATAAAAAGCATGGGGAGTGATGCTCTGGCGGGAGCATCACTCTTTCTTTTTCCCCGGCTCCGATTCCATCATAAGACAGAATATTGCTTCCGTCAAGAAAGGAATGGTCTGCTCTTGGGAACTGTCATAATATTGCGACAGTTGTAAGATTATGACTTTCTTTATAAAAAAATGTGTGATATAATAATTCAGATCAGGTAGAAAAAAACAAGGTGGATTAGACTATGAATCAAGTAGCTCAACAGAAAATTAAGCTTCTGTATTTATGGGAGCTTTTGAAGGAAAAATCCGGTGAAAGCCGTCCTATGAGAACCGGGGAAATTTTACACGCCTTGGAGGAAGCGAGGATCTCCTGCGACCGCAGAACACTGGCTCGGGATATCTCGGACTTAAATGAATGGGGTTTTGAGGTTATGAGTGTCCTCTGTGGTCATGAAAAGGGCTATTATGTAGAGGATCGCCTGTTCTCTATGCCGGAAATTCGGATCCTTATGGATGCGGCTGAGGGCTCCGAGATGATCACAAAGCGGAAAGCCTGTGAAATGCGAAAAAAATTAGCTTCCGTAGGTGGGATATCCGATGCGACTCGGTTAGAGCGACACTCCTTCTTGCACAATGGGCGCAAGCGTAGTAATGAAGTCATATATTATTCCATTGACACCATAGAAAAAGCAATCTGGAACAATAAAAAAATCTCTTTTTTCTATTTCCGGTTGAATGAAAAAAGAGAGAGAATTTATGAAGGGGATAAATTCCGTTTTGTGGTGGATCCTATTGGTCTATCTATGAACGGAAATCGTCACTATCTTTCTGCAATTGATCCCTGTCGGGAGGGTGTGACTGTATTCCGGATCGACCGTATGGAGGCTGTGACGCAGGAAGCTGAGGATAGATCCTTGCCGGAACAGGAAATGAAAGCCATGGCAGAGGATTATGCCAGCCAAACGGTAAAAATGTACGCCGGAAAATCTCGAGAAGTCACTCTACAATTTGTTCCGGATATGATCCCCTCCGTTTTGGATCGTTTCGGAGAGCAGGTAGAGATCCGCACGGTGGAGAAAGGCTCCTTTGAAATTACGGTTCCTGTTATGGTCAGCCCTACCTTCTGGGGGTGGCTGTTCCAGTATCAGGATAGAATCCGCATAACCTATCCTCCGGAGGCCATAGAAGAAGCTAAGAAATTCATTGCAAAATTACCCTACTAATAGGAGAAAAGAGTATGAAAATCATCCATACATCCGATTGGCATTTTGGAAAGCTGTCCTCCGCAGGGAGAGATTATGCAGAGGATCAGAAATATTTTGTAGACAGGCTCTGTGAATTGATTCAAAAAGAGAAAGTTGGAGCGGTTCTTTGCTCCGGGGATATTTACGATTCTGCACGGGTAAAGGGAGAGGCCATCCAACTGTTTAGCAATACCGCTGCAAGAATTTGTAAGGAAATGGGCATCCCTTTTATTGTCATTGCGGGGAATCACGATAGCCCCTTCCGCCTGTCTGCTTATAAGGAACTTGTCAGAGACTCTAATTTATATCTTACGGGAAGAATCCAGCGGGATCCGCAACCTCTTCTCTTAGACGGTGGGAAGGTGGCAGTATATTCTGTCCCCTATTTTGAACGGAACGAGGTACTCTCCTTATTCCCGGATAGGCAGGAGGAAATGAGAACCACTGCAGACAGTGCCCGCGTCTTATTCCAACACATCAGGGAAAATATGGATGCTGCCCGTCGGAATATTGTTCTGAGCCATTCCCATGTAACCGGTTCTGTGCCGTCAGAATCTGATCGGGCGGCGCGAATTGGGAATGCTTCTGCCATCCCTATGGATGTATTTGACGGATTTGACTATGTAGCACTCGGGCATATTCACAAGGCGCAGTCCATTGCGCCCCATATTTGTTACAGTGGCAGTCCTATTCCCTATTCCTTTGGCGAAGAGGAAAAACAGAAGCAGGGTGTCGTTCTTATTGATACGGACACCATGGAGCATAAACCTGTCTTCTTAGAGCTGAGACGGAAACGGAAAAGTCTCACAGGTACCTATGAACAGGTTATAAGCCAAAAGGAATACAGGGACTATTATGTCAGCATTAAGATCACTGACCGTCACAGGAGTCCTGCTTTGGTAGAAGAGCTGGAACAGCATTTCCCCTACATGATTGAATGCTACGGCAAGAGCTATGGTTATAAGGCAGAGGAAAATGCCTTATCTCTGAAGGAAATGGAAACAATGACAGATTTGGATATTTTCCACAGTTTTTTCAAGACCTACTATAAAGACTATGGGCTCTCAGAGGAAGAAATACAACTGTTCTGTAAAGCTCTGCAGGAAAGTGAGGAGGAAATATAAATGAGACCTATATCCATTGCTTTTCAATGCTTCGGACCCTATTTACAGAGGCAGTTTATAGATTTTGCTACTGTAGGAATGGACGGTATGTTCCTGATCTGTGGGGAAACCGGATCCGGAAAGACCACGATTTTAGATGCCATCTCTTGCGCCCTTTACGGCATGGCCACGGACAACAAGCGGGGCAGAATGGTGAATCTTCGGACAGAATTTGCTCCGCCGGATCAGAAAACGGAGGTAGAATTTTTCTTTGAGCACAACGGACAAAACTATCGGTTCTACCGTTCTATCCTGCCTAAGAGAAAGCCGGTGGATTTAGAGAAGGAAAAAGAAGACCTTGAAGAGGCAAACCGTCCCTCTATGTATGGAACAGTGACAGAAAAATTCCATGTGGTTTTTGATTGTGAAAGACAGGGGGAGGATGGACATTGGGTTGCTATCTGGGAAGGCGCTAAGAAGGGAATGAGTGCTACTGCCGCTCAAAAGGTGATCGGCCTGAGCTACAAGCAATTTTCTCAGATTGTAATTCTTCCACAGGGAAAGTTCGAGACCTTCATTATGTCTCCTACGGGGCAAAAGGAAGACATTCTGAAATCTCTCTTCCATACCCAACGGTGGGAAGATGCCGTAACGAAAATCGAGACCGCCGCCAAGGAGGAAGAAAGAGCCTTAGATAAAGACATATCCTTCTTCCAAGGATGCCTGAAAGCACATAGTTGTCAAACCGTAGAACAATTACGGAAGAAGGTTGACGAGGCAGAAGCCAAAAATGCTGAGATAAAGGAAAAGTTGGCTACCGCCCGAAACCTGTACAATGCAAAAAATCGAGAATTGACCAACGCTCAAAGGCTCCTGTATGAATTCGAGGAATTAGAGAAAACGAAGAATGAGCTGGATCCTCTCCTTGCTCAGTGGGAAGAAATGGAAAAAGAAGGAAGAATTCTGGAAAAAGCCGAAAAAGCCGACCTTCTGCGAGATGAGTATGCTGCCTATGAGGAGGGGAAAAAAGAACATACCATGGCAGAAATGATGTATACGGAAACAGAACAGGAGTTGGCTGAAATTAAAAGACAGATAGAAGATGAAGACGATAAAATTTCTGCTGTTAGAATGTTAATCCGAGAAAAGTATAAAAAGATAGAAGCAGAGAATCCACGAGAAAAGCAGACACTTGGGGATATGATAGATGAGTATTCAAGTCTATGCGATCAAATGATACAAGAGAAAATAGAGTCTGTTCAAAGAAAACTTAATTTGACGATCGAGAGAAAACCTAATGCGTATGCAGATGAGGAAGAATTAGGAGAAAAAGCGGGAGAATTATTGGAAAAAATTGGAGAGTTATCAAGTGAGATAATGGGATATGCTATTCAAGAAGGGATACATACCGAAGAGAAAGGTGCGTGGGAGCAAACAAAAGTATCGACTGAGAATAAATATATGCTATTGGAGTATCGAAAGAAGCAAGCTGACAAAAAGTGGGAGCCGATCAGAATTCACTGGGAGACTGTCCGAAAGGAAAATGGCTTCAACAGTGATGAAGAATTTTATGCTTTCTCCTTGCCTGTAGAAGAAAAAACAGCACGAATCCGTTCCCTTGCCCAATATCACGACAGAGTTCAAAAAGGTAGAAATACCTATGAAAATAAGCTGAGAAAGCTGGATGGAAAAGAAAAACCGAATCTTCCGGAGTTGGATGAAATCGTACAGGCATTGCAAAAGGAAACTGTTGCGTTAGAGGTTGCCTATGAAGGAATTCAGAGGGCTCTGCAGGATAGAGAAACGTTAGGGGAACTGCAGGATCTACAGGAGAAAATGAGAGATCGGCAGGAGAAATTGGAAAAGCGCCTTACTTTTATCAAAATGTTAAAGGGGTCCACAGGTGTTGGAATCCAGCGATATATTTTGGGCGTGATGTTCTCTACCGTCATTCAGGAAGCCAACGAGTTGTTACAGAATGTTCTGGAAGGCCGCTATACCATCCACCGTACCGACGAGGGAACGGGGAAAAAGGGGCTGGAACTGGCAGTTTGCAGCTACGGTGAGGGGGAAGGTAGATTGGTAAAGACCCTATCAGGTGGAGAAAAGTTCTTGATTTCTCTCTGCCTCGCCATAGGATTGTCTACGGTAGTGCAGGTGCAGGGTGGCGGACGAGTAGAAGCCATGTTTATTGACGAGGGCTTTGGAACCTTAGACAAGGAACGAATCGACGATGCTCTAAACATTCTACAGATGAGTCGAAAGAGAACGGATATGATCGGTTTGATCTCTCACGTAGACTATCTGGCAGAGCTTACCCACGCAAAGCTCCGAATTCATAAAACAAGATCAGGTAGCTCTATAACGATGGAAGTCTAATCCCATTTTTATAGAAAACATAAACAGAACCCCTTATGGCAAAAGGATGCCATAAGGGGTTCCTGTTTTATTGAAAATGATGAGATCACAGCGTGGCAGTTTGTATCCTACCAACTTACTACCAAATCAGCACCAGCTCTTGGCTCTCCCATTTGCACGGGCTCTTGGCTCTCTGGGAGAGCCAAGAGTCTGTGCAGACTTGCAAACAGGCCGATAAACGGAATTTTTACAGGACAGTGAATTATGAGTTGTGTCATTTGCTACATAAGATACTATTTTCGGGGGTCTTGGCCTTCGCGGTAGGGCACTACGGCAGAGGGGACGGCTTCGGAGGCGGGGCCTGCGTGAACATATTGATCGTCAAAGAAGATATGTGCGCCGAAGGCAGAGAGGATATCTTTTTTCTGCACGCCTCCTAAGAAAAATGCTTCATCTACCCGAACTCCCCACTGACGGAGGGTCTTAATGGCTCGCTCGTGGGCGGGAACCCCTCTGGCGGTGACCAATGCGGTGCGGATGGGAGAGGTTTCTTTATCAGGGAATTTTTCTTGCAGATGAGCAATGGTTTTTAGGAAATTGGCAAAGGGTCCTTCCTCCATAGGAATATCGGCTTGATCCCTCTCGTGCTTGGTAAAAGCGTCCAATCCTTCTTTTTGATAGATTTTTTCAGAATCGGAGGAAAAGAGAACAGCATCCCCGTCAAAAGCAATCTTGATCTGTTCTACCTTACAGGGCTCCCCTTCTCGGGGACAGCCGGTCAGGATCATGCCGGCGGCGATGTTACTGTCAATGGCCTGCTGAACATCCGGACCGTAGGCAGATAAGAATAAATCGGTTTTGAAGGCGTGGAGATAAGGGGCAATGGCACCACCACCGCTAAGGGCGGCACGGGTGATGTCCAGTCCGTAAGCCTCTATGGAATTGAAGATCCTCAGACTGGTGTTGGGGCTGTTCCGACTCATAACAATGACCTCGACCAGACGCTGCTCCTGAAGGCGGTTCAGTTCCAGAAAGGCTTTGACCAAGGAAAAGGCAGATCCCTTTTGCAAAATATCATTTTCGTGTTCTACCTGATAGGCTTCGTATGCAGGTAGGCCCTCTGTTTCATAAATCTCATTCTCTCGTTCCAGATCAAAGAGAGCACGAGAGCTGATGCCGATAACCAAGGGTCCTGCTAAATCATATGCCATAGCGTGACCTCCTGTATAAAGGTGTTGTTCCCCTTACCAAGCACAGGAACCGGGCTTTTCGTGCAAGGCAACGGAGGGGTTGTTGCACTCTACGATCCTGCCAAGAGTTTTACACTGCATTTCCGAACGCCACAGAAGGCGAATATCTCTTCCGTTTGCAATACCGCGGAATACGCCTTCAAATTTGGTTTTATTATTATCGGTTGTGTAAAAGGGAATCTCAAAGTTCTTTTCATTTGTAGAGATGGAAACGTAACCACCACTTGCAAGAGGGTGAGGACGACCATTGATCATCAGAATCACTGTGATATCGTTGCCAACAACAGTGTCAAACTCTCTTTCGATGGTAATACGGTACTCAAAGGGGAAGGAAGTTGCGTCATCTCCTAAGGTAACGATGAGATATGCATTATATTTATCGAGGCCTTCTACAGTGGGAAAGGATTTGCGGCACATGCCGCAGATGGAATCAGGAGATTCGTTGTTCACCATGATTTGCTTTTCGCAATAGGGACAAATTGCTTTTTTCAGAGCCATTTAAAGCACCTCCGAATTTCTTTATAAGATGAGTATAGTATAGCAATTATTTCTTGGGAAATCAACCGTATTTTTCTAAAATAAATCACAGTTTGTCGAACTGTTTACCAACTTGGTAAACAACTCTATAAACGAATATTTTCATTTCAATTCGTCCCGCAGGGAAAAAAATCGACAAGAAACAAGACAACGACAAGAGCGTAGCGCCGGGAGAGGGGGCCAGGGGGAGAGGGCGGTTATTTCCGGGGAGAAAAGCTGTGATACCACCATGGTGCCGATAGGAAATCTGTTCAGCGCCTCTCCCCCGGTTGCTTCTTTGGGTACTTTCTTGTCAACACAAGAAAGTACCGCCCCCCAGGGAGCAAAGTATGAGCGAGAGCAAGACCGCTTCCTTTTTCTTATTCTCGATCGTGGATACCATGCCGTAACCCCACTTCTCTGCCTACTACGAAATCTGTACAAAAACGGGAATCCCTACTGCCCTCTCCGCCGCAGTTGCGGCACCTCTCCCATTGGAGAGGCAAGAGTGGCACTATAAATCAAAAATGGATAAATATCGAACTTCTATAGCGATAAGTTATGAGAAATCACTTGGTTTACGCTCAAAAATCTGATATATCCGTACAACATCATCACAACGAAAATGGTTTGATCCTCTCGTAGGGAACGGGTCTGCGTTGCCTTACGATGACCAATGAATAATGAAATCGTGTTGCTAATAATACTGTTTCTTGATAAAATGGTTAGAAAACCATTTTATCGCAGGATAAATATCCTGCACCGCCTTAGGCGGAAGAAACAGTATTACAGGTTATTTCTTGGCGGCAAAGCCGCCATGCAGCTTATTAGCGGCATAATAAAACGGTCAATCCGTTTTATTAGAAATAAGTATAAATAATGCAGAATGATAATGATGGGAACAAAAAACCTCTGAGCGGTAGGAAGATCCTGCCGTTCAGAGGAAAGGGGGATATTGGATCATGGCCCATGGTGAGCGGAGGCTCTTAGCGAAGGGCGGCTTCGTAGAGGTTGTTCTTGGGGAACCCGGTCAGCTTGGAGACTTCCTTTACCGCATCCTTACGGCTCATGCCCTTTTCCATCCGTTCTTGCACCATGGCAAGGGCGGCTTCTTCCGTCAGGGCTTCTTCCGTGGCTTCTTTCGCACCCTCCAGCACCAGAACGTATTCCCCACGGGGTTCCTGTTCTGTGTAGTAGGCGCAAGCCTCGCCTAAGGTCATGCGGAGAACTTCTTCATGGAGCTTGGTCAGTTCCCGACACAGGGAGATCCTTCGATCTTCCCCAAAGGCGGCGGAAAGATCCTTTAACGTGCCCCGTAGCTTATGGGGGGCTTCGTAAAAGATCATGGTTCTGCTTTCCCCCGAGAGAGACTGCAAATGTGCCTGACGGGATTTCTTGTTGGTGGACAGGAAGCCCTCGAAGCAGAACCGACCTGTAGGCAATGCGGAAATGCTCAATGCGGTAATGGCGGCGCAGGGGCCGGGAATGGCGCAGACGGTGATACCTGCGGCGGCGCACTGCTTCACCAGATCCTCGCCGGGATCGGAGATGGCGGGGCTGCCGGCATCGGAAACCAGGGCGCAGGTCTCGCCCGCCAGAATCCGCTCCACAATTTTATCACCCTTGAAAGCCTTGTTGTGCTCATAGTAGCTGACAAGGCTCTTTTTGATGCCCGAATGATTCAGCAGCTTCAGCGTGACGCGGGTGTCTTCCGCGGCGATGAAGTCCGCATTTTCCAGAGTATCCCGGC
>JAZSAO010000297.1:0-2221 GCA_045601945.1 Faecousia sp.
GTAGAGGTCTTCTGTGCTCCAAGTCAGACGATAGAGACGATATGTGCTGCATGCCGAATTATTGGCATCTAACTCCATCGCAAAGGCATTCTTGGAGCTGACATAGTTCAGGTGACTGGGGTAAGAACCTTGCAAACTGCCACCGGAACTATAATATATGCTGCGGAAAAAACGGAGGCTGTCGGTGGTGTTTGTGTTGAATTGGATGCCTACGGATTTCAGGGCGATGCCTCTGGTAATGGTGGGAGCACTGTTTAAGTACTCCGGACGATAGAAGTCGCCGTCTTGGGTGCGGAGATAGTAGCAGTTGAGGTTGTTGGTGTCGTCGACTTCGTGGATCATATCAATGGCGCTGTCTATGGTGGGGGCGGAGCCGTTGATTTGAGTGACGGAGCCGTTTTCTACAGTAACAGCAGAGGCACCGATAGTCCCTGAAGCTGCGGACACCGTGGGATCGATCATGTAATAGGTGCCATTCTTCTCTGTGACCATGTAATAGGTGCCGTCAAGGCCGCTATAAATAGGGTTGGAGGCTTGGGGATTCTGAGCAGAAAGGTCTGCAAGGTAATTGCCCCATCCCCGGGAGGTCAAAATATTGCCACTTAAGATGTCAGAGTAGTCAGGGGAACTGCCGGCTGCGGACAGGAGCTGCATATAGGCATTCAGACTGTCGGCACGGGAGTCTAAGGCGGCTCCGTAGACTGCCCCCTTTTCTGCCTCGTCTTTGGTCAGATAGTGATTATATTGGTTGTACAGAGAGATACACTCATCCAACAGGGTAATGAAGCCTGCATACAGCTCCGGGTCATACCTTCCGTCTGCGTTGCCGGTAGCGTAGGCCTTGGCATCAGAAAGGGCATCATAGAGTGACTCTGTAATGCTGAACATTCGGTATAAATAGAAAAGGCTCGTTTCGGTTCGACCGGGAACTCCGTCCCGTTCATAGAATCTGAATCCCCCATTGTTATAGACCACATAATGGGATACGCGGGTAGATTCGTCGGTATATTTGATATTCTTCTTGAGAGTCATGCCATCCTTGCCGGAAGAGTTAAAAAAGACGAGAGTCTCGTTGATCGTTCCGTCATAAGCATAAAAGCCGGGGATGCCATTGCTTCCTGTGGGCACAACGATGCAGCCATCCTGTCTTACAAAAAGCCGTTCATAATGATATTGCTCGTGGATACTGGATCTAAATGTAATGGTGGAATTGTATACATCCTGTGCTGCAGAGGAAAAGTGGAGATAGTCATTGTTTGCATCAATGGTTACAGGAATGCCATCAATGGTTTCGGAAGGGGTTGCTGTAAGACTTCCGGGAGCAAAGGCATAGGCGCTCCCATCAACCTTGACCAGCATCACATAGTCTCCTAAGGGAATAATGGGATAATTGCCTGTGGTCTCGATGTTGGTTACATCAAAGTGCTTGCTGTAGGAAATGGCAGGCTCCTCCAGAGCTTCGATGTCGGCGGTATAGTTCTTGCCGGCAGCTTTCGGAGAAGCTTTTTCCTCAGATCCCCTCTCTGTTCCGAGGGCAGGAAGGGGCAGACAGCCTAACAGCATACTCAAAAGCAAGAGTATGGAAAGGAGTCTTTTCGCAACGGGGTGCTTGTTCATGTGTGTTCCTCCTAAATGATAAATTTCCTTCTGATTTGTTTGAAACGCATGTCGCTTTAAACGCAGAGATATAAGTCAAAGAAGGAATACAAATCCTTATAATCTGCATTGCTCCCCTTACCATACGAGATAAAGGGTAGGATTCCTATTTCGACGACTTTTGAAAGATCCATGTGTGACACGCACATATGTTTTTCTGCCTTGGTTGGAAAAGTGTACCTTTTTTCCAACGACATACCCATACTACTTTATCATATAATAAAACTTTCAATATTGCAATACTTTTTGGTCATGAAAGTACACTTTTCCAATTGATAGGATCACGTAGTTAAAACATCAAAAGCCCCGAGGGAGATTTTTCTCTCTCGGGGCTTGGGGCTTATTTTGCGAAGAAGGCTTTGGCGGCATCGGAATATGCCATGAGGGCCTTGCACAGGTCGCCCAAAGCACCTGTCTTGCCGTAGCCGTAGGTGTCGGCGGCATATTGCACGGTGCCGGAAACTACGGTATCACCGGACAGGATCTGCACTGTCAGTACAGACCGAAGTTCTGCCGCAAGGAGAGAATCTAAGGTGAAGGCATAGTAGCCGCGGTCGGCATTATA
>JAZSAO010000298.1:0-2470 GCA_045601945.1 Faecousia sp.
AGAGGGCGGTTATTGCCGGGGAGAAAAGCTGTGAGACCACCATGGTGCCGAGAGGAAATCTGTTCAGCGCCTCTCCTCCGGTTGCTTCTTTGGGTACTTTCTTGTCAACACAAGAAAGTACCGCCCCGCAGGGAGCAAAGTATGCGCGAGTGCAAGACCGCTTCCTTTTTCCTATTCTCGATCGTGGATACCATGCCGTAACCCCCACTTCTCTGCCTACTACGAAATTTTTACAAAATTGGGACCCCCTACTGCCCTCTCCGCCGCAGTCGCGGCACCTCTCCCATTGGAGAGGCAAGGGCCTTTACCAACTTGGTGAACAGTTTGACAAACGAAAATTTGACGATCTCATTGAGAGCAGAAATCGGAAAGTATCGTCACTTTTTTTCCTTTATGCTATATCCACGCAACAAGGAGGAAGTTTTTAATGAAAACGCATTTTCGTCTGCTTACAGGATGGATCCTGTTTGCATTCTTATTCTCACTTCTGTCGATGTTCCCGGTCTCTGCGGCAGAAGCAACCGCCACCTGCGCGGCTCCCGATGGAAAAGGCATTTCCGTCATGAGTTTTAATGTCCTGAACAATAACAACAAGGACAGCAACGGTAATTTTACCTATGCCGCTCCCGCAACAAGAGAAAAACAAATTGCCGCCATGATCAAAGCCTATAACCCGGACATTATTGGTGTTCAGGAAGCAGGGCAAGGCGGTGACAGTGGCACCCTCAACTGGTGCTCCGCTCTGAACACCGACCTAAAAGGAACCTACGCCTACAGAAGTCTGAAAGACGATACCGGTCTTGCTCTGGACGTATACCGGGGTCTGATCATCTTCTATAACAAGAGCCGTTTCACCTTAGTCAGTAGCGGTGGTCAGGGCTACAGCGATCCGGCAAATAACAGACGTGCTTTCCACTGGGTCAAGCTGAAGGACAAGAACACAAACACGGAATTCTTCGTCTTCAACACCCACTGGCAGTATGACGGCAACCAAACTCTGGCACAGAATCAGGCCACCCGTGCCACCCAGGCCTCAGAACTTGCAAAAAAGGTCAACTCCCTTGCCAAGAACCACCACTTCTTCATCACCGGTGACTTCAACAGTTCCTATGTACAGAGAAGCAACTCTAAGTGTGACGGTGTCAACATTGCCAAACTCATGACCAATGCCAATTACGCAGACGGTCTGGTCACTGCCCCGGAAAAGTATTCTGTAGATGCTAACGGCACCCGTACCGCTCTGGCTACTTCCGACAACAGCTTGCAGACCTGTTTTGACCATGTGGTGTATCATGACGATTTCTACACTCCCACCAAGATGGAAAAGATCTTATGTCGCACCTATTCCACAAAGCTTTCCGACCACGATGCGATTTTAGTGCATTTCAAATATAAGATGCCCTCTCTCACCGCCTCCGCAAACGAGGGGACTTTGGATGCCTTCTATTCTAACGGAGCTTATTATATCGACAATTTTGAAAGACGCACCACCGATCTCCCCATTACCGTGAAACTGTCCGGTGGCGGCGTTTATACCGATGCCGCAGGAACCACAAGTGCAGGAACCTCCCTCACCATGAAAAGCGGCAACGCACAAACCTACCGTCCCGCTAACACCCTGTATATCAAATGGGGTGGCATGGTACAAACTCTCCATTTGCGTTCCTGTAACATTAACACCTATGCAAACGCAGTGTTCGTAGATAAATCCATGACCAACAAAGCCCCCGGCTCTACTACCTTGTATTGTGATAAATGGTACGGCCGCTTGGTTACGGTGGGTGTCAACGGCTTTTCCAACATTCAAGACGCGGTCAATGCCGCCGGAAACGGCTTCGATGTTCTGGTCGCTCCCGGCACCTATTCCGAGAATATTACCATTAACGGAAAGAGCCTAAAGCTTTACGGTCAGAATCGTACCAATCTGAAAGCCCTTGTGTTGAAAAACGGAAAGCTGGAAGTCAACACCTCCGGCAGAACCTACGAAACCTACTTAACCGGCAATATCACCTATAACGTAGGCTCCCAAAGTGCATGCAGTCTTATGGTCAACGGCTTCCACTTCACCGGTCGTACTCCCACAGCCCAGATCTATCTGATCGGAGGCGATGCAAACAAGACCTTAGATCTGCGGATCTCTAACAATCTGTTTAACTGCTATACAGACGGTGCACCCAATAACGGAAGTGTGGTTCAGGGTATTTCTGCCGTACAGAAAACCGGCAGTATCGAAGATAACTACTTCCACCTTACCTCCATTCCTACTCATGTAAATTCCAGCGGCAAAACCGTAAATTATACAAATCGCGGTATTACCCTTCGGAATTTAAAGAATATGACCATTACGGCCAACTACTTTAACGGGTATAACGGTAGCTATTTGCGACCCTTCTGGCTATCCTCAGAGGTCAGCAATGGCTCCACCACCCCCGGCTACGGCAATCTGGTTTTTACAGGTAACCGTATTGAA
>JAZSAO010000299.1:0-6547 GCA_045601945.1 Faecousia sp.
AGTTATAGTGGGGCACCTGTACGCAATCAAAGAGGATCGCATTCTTTAGTTCCGTGGAGTTTCCTACAACGCAATGTTCTCCGATCAGCGCGTTTCCTCGGATAAAAGCACAATGTCGGATCTCCGTATGGGGTCCTACAATGGTCGGACCCATCAAACAAGCTGTGGAGGCAACCTTTGCAGTATAATGAACCCACACACAGCTACTGAGTTCCATATATTCCTCCCGTGGTAGAGTCTCTCCCAAGGACAGAATCATGTCTTTCAGTCCCTTTAGTCCTTGCCAAGGGTAGAAAAAGCAAGATAAATAGTCCGATGCCATAGTATGACTTAGATCGAATAATGTACGGACAGTTAACATTTTTCTCGGTCCTTTCTTTGAGAAATTTCGTTATCATGGGCTGATCATATCACAAGTGTTCAAAAAAAGCAATGGTTTTATATCCCAAATCGATTATATTTGTGCATTCGCACAATCGGAATATATACATTTTTGATAACACCTTTGCAGTATTTCAGCAAATTCCCCAATCACCTCTTGACATCTGCGCTCGACATCATTACAATATGATATACAGAAAGGGACAGGAATGTGCATCGTGTCCTTTCGGCAGAGCCCTTTCAGTCCATTGTCAGTGCCCTGTCTGTTAATCATCCATAAAATAAAAAGGAGCCTAACATATGACTCAGCAACCCAATTTCTGTTGCGATGAATTGCGGAAAAGTGTTTCCATGGAGCGGAGTCTCCTATTCTATCATCCTGTTTTTGAAGAATTCGGGATCCCCTTTACAACTGCAGAGGGGTTTTCCTATATGACGATCGGATACTGCCCCTGGTGTGGAAAAGAACTCCCCCTGAGCAAGCGGGAGCAGTGGATCAAGTCTCAGCAAGAGTCCTCCGAACCCGAAGCATAATCTCTGCTTCTATGATTCCAACACAAAACGCAAAAAAAGTCCTCCCTAATAGGCAGTATTCGCCTATTAGGGAGGATTCTTTTTCAAACAGTGTTAGGGCTCTACCTTTGTATAGTACAGATCCAAAACCGTTTCATAGGTATTGGATTCATCCAGATAGTAGATGGCATTTTCCCCTAAGCGGTCCAGCTTTCCTTGCAGAGCGGTAAACTCAAAGGTTGCCCCGTGATTCAGGAACGTGCCTAACAAAAATGTAGCATCTGCAAGAGTCAGATCTGTAGTCATATACTGCATCATAGCTTTGTACAATTCCAATATAGTACCCAGATCCTGTTTCGTCTCAGCAAGAGCCTTTTTGGCAAAGGCCTCTACATATTGCTTCTGGCGGTCCATTCTAAGGAGGTTGGAGTTGAGCAATTTCTTATTCCGATAACGGACATACCGTTCAGCCTCTTTCCCCCAAAGTTCTATAACCGTTCCCTTTTCTATGATCCGATCATCAACCATCTTCACATCAGACAGGGCCGTTAAGGTAATACCCCCCACTGCATCTGTAGCCGCGCCGATAAACCGCATATCCAGAGCCAGATAGGATTGGATCGGCATACCGTAAATCAAGCGCCGCACAGCTTTCATGGTGTTTTCGCAACTCAGTTCTGCACCGTCACCAAAGGCAAAGGCACGACAAAGCTGGGTATTTCTGCTTTCGATATAATTCCCGGAAGCTGAGTAGATGTCCACCTGTGCATAGGACTCTCGGGAAATATTGACAATTTTCGTCTCCCCCGTCTCTGTATCCATAGACACGAGGAGAATACAATCAGCTTCGCCGCCGGAGCCTCTCTCCATGCCACCCTCCAGCACCTCCCGATCCACGCCGATCAACAGTACCGTAGTAATGTTTTCATTGAGAACGTAGGTCTCCCCTTTGTAGGAAACGGTTTTTCCGTCATCATAGACCAATATTCTGTCTGCTTCCGTAGTTTCCGTCTCGGTCTCCTCCGGTGCTGATTCCGTAGGCAGGGTGGGAAGAGTTTCTCCCGCTTGCGGAAACTGGGGCTGAAATTCTTCGTAACTCAGCATCTTGTTCCGCCCTACTTGGAACAAAATCAGGAAGGTCCCTGTGGCAATAATAGACATAGAAAGCAGTACGACAAGGAAAATTACCAGTGCCTTTGTCACACGTTTCTTTAGGGGTTTGCCGTTCTTCTTTTTCAGGAATTTGCCTCTTTCCTGTGTTTGTCTATGGTTTTCTTCTTGTTGGAACAAAGGGCTACCCTTTTCCAAATATTCCGTAGCCTCTTGCAAGGTGCGGAGGTATTCAGCCTCCTTTTCATTGTCCTCAGGGAGCGTATCTTGCACCTCGCGGGGATCATTGGATTGTAGGCTCATCGTTGATCAACACTCCTTGCAACAGATATCGGGCGGAACCACCCTCCGTACAAGTAGAAAGGGTCACGATCCGATCTTGGGTCGTCAGCACAACAGAATCCCGCGTATTGGCAACCATAGTACGTGGCGCCAAAATATAATCCAAATATTCACGGAATATTTTTTCCTTGCTGAAGTCAAAAGAATTGAGAATATGCCGTTCATCATATTCGTGGGCGGAAACGATCCGATAAGTCAGAATATGACCGGGACGATAAATATAAAAATACTCGTTGTCAGCAAAGAACTGCTTATCCATAAAATAATGGAGATTGGAGAACATGGAATCATCCAACATATGATGCCCATAAAGGACCGTGACAGGGTCGCTGAAATCTTTCTTATTCAGTCGCTGGGAATAGATACTGCCTTTAAATTCATATTCCTCTTTTGCGTTATGGTACATATAGAAATTATCATCCTTGTCCGCAGAGGCCTGAAATACCGGAAGATCGATCCCTGTATTAGGAATAAAGATCCATGCGTATATATCCTGATTCAGTTTTTTTAACCGCTCAAAGTCAATGGGATTGACCTGTAACTGCGGTTCCGTTTCCTGTTCCCCACCGCTTTCCGTGGGCAGTTCCTCATAGGGACGGCTCTCTTGAGGGTCCTCCGAGTCAGAGTCCGGTTCAGAAGGGATCGGTCTGGTTTCCGCAGGCTCATTGCGATAGTCGGAATAATCGATGTTCTGCCCTACGTAAACCCATGCATAAACACCCAACCCTATAGAGATCAGCAAAAGAGACAGGATCAAAACAATGATCCACAAAACCTTATTGGATTGATTCTTAGATTTTTTTGCAGCCACGACGCTCCCTCCTCAACAATTCCAATGAGCAAGTACACAAAATGTACAGATTCGTAAGTTCTGAAACAAGTTCCTCTTCACATGAAATAAAAGGGAACCGTGTCCGATTCCCTTTTATAGTTGCTATAATCATTCAGTTCTCGGCATCAGCCGTGGAAATTAGTTTTCCTTCTTCAGGAGTTTCTTGCCTGCGAATGCGAAGCCTGCAACACCGAGGATCAGAGCGCCTGCGATGCAGTATACCAGCATGCTGTCGCCGGTCTGGGGGGAATCACCCTCTTCGTCGTCGGGCTGGGTAGCGGTGGTGGGCTCGGTCTCTTCGCCATCGATGTCGAATACAGCGGTAACCTTAACATCGGCATTGACCTTCAGAACCAGAGTGGGTCTCTCGTTGGCACGAGTTGCGGGGCCGTCAATGATGTACTCTGCACCGGAAACGACTTCGTAATCTTCGCCTTCTACCAAGAAGCCGATGAACTCGTACTCGGATTCGGGAGCCACAAAGGTAACGAGGGTACCCTTTTCAAAGCTTTCCTTGGCAACATCAACGGTTTCGCCGGGATGCTGGGAGTCAAAGTCGACTTCGACCAAGGGAACATCAGTGGGGCTGGGGATCTCTTCTGCCTCGGTTGCAAATGCGATTACGGAAAAGCTTGCAACCATGAGCAGAGCCAACAGGATAGCAAATAACTTTTTCATTGTTTTTCCTCCTTGCAGTTTATGACTGCTCAATATACACTTAAATTATACCTTACTTTTGGAATTTGTCAAGAGGTTTTCCTAAATTTCCTCAATATATTTTTTATTGTCTCGAGATGCAATTTATTTTTTTACATTTTTGAAATACCCCATGGTTTCCTTTACTGTATGCAGATATGCAAACGTGCCGGGAAACCGCTCCAAAATCCGCTGAAAAGCTACAATCTGGTTCTTATTGACCACACAGATCAGCAGGGTTTTATGCTGGTTGGTAAAGCTACCTACCGCAGGGATCTCCGTTACACCGTGTCCCAGTTCGTCGATCAAGGTCTGCGCCAGTTCTTTCGGCTGCTCCGTAATGATCTCAAATTTGATTGCCTCCTTCCAGCCCTTTAACATCAGATCACTGACTTGGCTGATGGTGAAGCAATAGATCAAGCACAAAAGCACAGGCTCGATCTGGTATCCATAGACAAAATAAGACAGAACTGCAACAGAGGCATTGAGCCCAAAGAGGGCCCACACCATTTTGGTTTCCGGTCTATAGTGGTGTACCAATTCCGCCACCAGATCCGTACCACCGGTACAGCTGCCTCTCTTAAGCACCATGGCAACACTGACGCCACAGAGAATGCCGCCTGCAATAGGAGCCAAAACCGGGCTGTTGGCCGTCTGATATACAAAGGGAGACAAATCAAACTGTTCCATCAAGAACATCCAACCGGATAGGAGCAGAGAATAAATACCGGACTTTACCGCATAGCCTTTATCTACTACAATAAAGGTCATAATAACAAGAGGTACATTGACCAGCACGTTCATGGTGCTCATAGGGAAGCCCCATTTTTGCTGGATCATGGTTTCGATACCCGGAAGTCCTGCCGGAGCAAATTCATTGGGGAAGATAAAGATCTCAAAGGCCACGGCATAGATCAGCGCCGAAACAATAATATTCAGCAGATCTCCCCATGACATAATTTTTCGATTTTTCTGAGTCACAGATGATCCTCCCACTATCGCAGAGTAATGATCCAAGGATTCTCATAGACCTGACCGGGCTCCAGACGGATCATACCGGGACGAGTGGTCCATTCCTCGGTAACGCCATCTCTGCCGGGAAGACTCTGCCAAGGCTCGATGCAGATATAATTTGCATCCGTAAAGGCCGCCTGCCAGAAGCCGATATAGGGCATCTTGGGATATTCTACCTCTACGGCTCTGCCCGCTGCGCTCTTATGCTCTAAGATCACACGGGTACCGGAATTTCGCAGGACGATGGCATCGTTATCAAAGAGACTGTGCTGCAAGTCGATAATACCACCGGCAACCTCATAGGGATATTCCCGTACCAAGAGTCCCTTATCGGAAAATTCCGCACGAAGGGTCTGGCCGATTTCCGGGAAGCGGAGGCGGTAGTCTTCGAAGACCTTGCCCTCTTCCATGGGAACGAAGAATCCGGGGTGTCCGCCTAAGCCGAAGGGCATGACCTTATCTCCCTCGTTGGTTACACGGAAGGTCACTTCCAGTCTGTTTCCGTCTAAACAGTAGCATACCTCATAGCGGAAAGCATAGGGGAACAGCGTTCTTGTTTCCTCGCTGTCCCGGAGGGTGAAAATTGCCTCAGTCCCTTCTACCTTAGCATCGAAAATGCTGTTCTGGGCAAAGCCGTGGCACTTGAGTTCGTAGTCTTTCCCTTCGCAGGTGTAGCGGTTGTCCTTTAGTCTGCCGACTGTGGGGAATAGGTTCACAGCCCGATCTTCCCAATATTTCGGATTCCCCTGCCATAGATATTCGTGTCCATCGGCAGTTTGGATGGATTGGAGTTCTGCGCCCTTTTCGGCAATCTCCACACGGAGAATCCCATTGTCTATGATATGGTTCATAATCATACCTCCTGTATATTCGTCTTTGTGTTTATTATATCCTATTTCCTAAAAATTGCAAGTCATTTCCGCAGAATATCCCCTTTGCCTATTGCATTTCCCATGTCGGTGTGTTAGAGTATGGCGGAGTAAAGAAAAAAGGAGCGTATCGCTTTGAAAAAGCCTCCAAAAAATCCCATTCAATTATCCGATCATTTTTCCTATGGTCGTTTGATCCGTTTCACACTCCCCTCTGTGGGCATGATGATTTTTACCTCGATTTATGGCGTGGTAGACGGATTTTTCGTTTCTAATTTTGCCGGAAAAACCCCTTTCGCCGCAGTGAATTTTATTTTCCCCCTGCTTATGATCCTGTCTACAGCAGGCTTCATGTTCGGTACCGGTGGCAGTGCCATTGTGGCAAAGTTTTTTGGAGAAGGTCGGTCTAAGGAAGCCCAAGAGAGTTTCTCCCTTTTCGTCTGCATTTCCGCCGGCTTGGGCATCGTCTTGGCTGTTTTGGGAATCGTTTTTATTCGCCCTATTTCTGTCCTCTTGGGTGCAGAAGGGGAATTGTTGGAATATGCTGTGATCTATGGAAGAATCATTCTCCTTGCCCTCCCCTTCAATATTCTGCAGGTATTGTTTCAGTCCTTCTTCGTCACCGCCGAAAAGCCTCAAACCGGACTGATCGTCACCCTCTCCTCCGGCGTCACCAATATGGTATTGGATGCGATTCTGGTGTTGCTGCTTCCTGCGGAATACAAACTCATAGGTGCCGCGGTTGCAACTGCCATGAGTCAGGTCGTTGGGGGCGCTGTTCCGCTGATTT
>JAZSAO010000300.1:0-4281 GCA_045601945.1 Faecousia sp.
AGAGAACCAACTGCAGGATGTTTCTCAATAAGGTCGTGATGCTTGGATGTAGAAAGCATAGTTCTTTCATAAAGCATACTGTCGAGTTGCCGTTCAAGCTCACGCTTGCCGTATCCGTTAGCAATGCAGAGTCGCAAATAGAATTCTTTTGCTTCATTTGTTTTGCACCCGGACATGATAAGCAAATTGTTCGACCATGTAATTTCTCTCACCAGTGGTGAGAGTTTTTCATTGTCCTTGTAGGCTTCATAAAACTGCTTCATTCTCCAGATGTTCTGAGAGGAGAATCCGCCGGCAGAGGGATATGTCTGTTTAAGAAAATTGGAGAAATCTTGAACAACGCTTTTTCCCCAGCCTTCGTTGGCAGTTTTCTCACTGATGTATTTGCCTATCTGCCAATACATCTCTATCATTTCAGCATTTACCGCTTTTATCGCTCGCTTCTTTGCGTATTCGATGATTGCAATAATATTTTCAAAATCGTTATTAGATTTGATGATATCAGGCACCTCATTCACCTCTTGCCTGTGGAATACATATATTATAGCCTATAACTGCAGCAATTTCAATTGATTATTTTGCAATTCCAAATAATTGTATATCAATGGCGAATTAGCAACGGACATTATCATTCCGGATGGTGTGACAACGATCGGAGCTCTGGCTTTTTGGAATTATAGTAATCTGAAATCAGTGTACATTCCGAACAGTGTAACGACTATTGGTGAAGAAGCCTTTAGTGAATGTACGGGGCTAACATCTGTGACTATCCCTGCAAGTGTGACCACCATCGAACCTCTTGCGTTTTACTCTTGTTCCAGTCTGGAACATGTCCATTTCTTGGGAGATGTGCCTGTTTTGAAAAAATCTTCAAGCAAAAACATTCTGCCGTTCCAATGGTGCGATGAAGATTTGACTCTTTGTTATATAGAGGGCACCCAAGGCTGGGATGAAGACAGCTATGTTACATACCATTATAATTGTGTTCCGTGGAATTACAGCACGGAGTCAAGCTGTGTAGGGTGCACCTACACCTGCAACGACTGCGGAGAAGTTTACAGCGTTG
This sequence comes from Faecousia sp., assembly GCA_045601945.1. Classification (GTDB taxonomy): domain Bacteria; phylum Bacillota; class Clostridia; order Oscillospirales; family Oscillospiraceae; genus JAZOXB01. The sequence goes on from JAZSAO010000300.1 coordinate 1,067, forward strand.
CAGATTCCTCTGCTGCTTTGGGGCATGAGTGGAATGAGGGCGTTGTTACAACCGCACCTACCACCACGGCTCAGGGAATCATAACCTATACTTGCATCCGTTGTGGAGAAGTAAAAACGGAGGTTCTTCCGTCCCTGAACCCCTTTGGTGATATCCATACGACAGATTATTTCTATGATCCGGTTCTGTGGGCTGTTCATAATGGTATAACCAATGGTACGAGTGCAACGAGGTTCTCACCGGAAAGCCCCTGCACTCGTGGACAGATCGTTACCTTCCTGTGGCGTGCCTGCGGAAGCACCGAACCCAAGGAAGTGAAGAATCCTTTTGATGATGTAGAAGAAAATGCCTATTACTACAAGGCTGTTCTTTGGGCAGTGGAACAGGGAATTACAACAGGTGTCAGTGCGACGAAATTTGCACCTGATAAAACCTGCACTCGTGGACAGGTAGCAACCTTCCTTTGGCGTTCCCAGGGAAAGCCAGCGCCCGTTAATAGTACTAATCCCTTCTCCGATATAGAGGACAATCAATACTACTACAATGCTGTTTTGTGGGCTGTGGAAAATCAAGTTACCCAAGGAACCGGCAGAGGAAAGTTCTCTCCTGATAGCGACTGAACTCGTGGACAGATCGTTACCTTCCTGTATCGCGCTTTGGAAGAGTAACAACGATTCCCAACGCATATTTCATTTTGCAATATTCGAATAACACACAAATGCCGAGGCACCCTGCTTTTTCAAGTAGGGTGCCTAATGGTTTTTGTATGCGGTTATTTGCAATCGCTGATCATAGGGATAATAATGCAACATAGTACAATCAGAGAAAAGATCACATAATCTAACTTGGGATATTTCGGGAAATAAATTATGGAGATGTCTGAGCAAGCACTGGATTTGCTTGTGCAAACCCACTTGTCCTGGGCTTGCTACCCCTGAATCCCCTGTAGTATAAGGAGTGGATATAATGGAAATAAACCATCGAGAATCATACCCAACTTGAATAAACAAAACGGGAGCACAAAAACTGCACTGAAATCAAGGAAAGATAAAAATCGAGTGTTCATAACTCAAGTCCGTTATGAACACTCGATATGTCTACGGGCTACAAAAAAGATATTTTTGCTGGTTTTGCGTATGAATTCGAACCCTTGCATAAATGAAATCCTTGCTGACGCAAGGATGAAATCAGCTAACGCTGATGAAATCTTCGGCTTTGCCTCAGATGAAATTAAATCCACCCATCCGCCGTCGAGGCGGATTTCACCCAACGAAGTTGGATTTCATTGCAGTAGGCGATTTCACCCACCCGCAAGGGTGGATTTAGTTGAAAAAAGCACCGACAAAGTCGATGCTTTTTTCTGGTGCGGGCAACAGGACTCGAACCTGCACGGGGTAACCATTGGAACCTAAATCCAACGTGTCTGCCAATTCCACCATGCCCGCATGATGAATTCCAAGCTATTTTAACACCTTTTTGAAAATATGTCAAGAAGGATTTAAAATATGTCAAGTGGGAATTTAAAATATGTCAAGAAAGAATCGAAAATATGTCAAGAAGGAATCGAAAATATGAAAATTCGCTGTTGAAATTAAAGCAAATATCCGTTATACTATAAGGGACGAGTTCTGTCGTGAAGGGAGGTGTCCCCATGGGTGAGGTCATTACCATTATCTCGGGCAAGGGTGGCACAGGGAAAACGACCCTGTGTGCTGCGATTGCGACTTGCTTGGCCGCGGAGAAAAAACGTGTTCTTTGTATCGATGGGGATATTGGTCTCAGGAATCTGGACATTGCATTGGGCATGGGTACGGAACAGTATTTCATTTCCTTTATGGATGTGATCAAGGGCCGCTATTCCCTGACAGATGCGGCGGCCCATCCCCGACTTCCGGAATTGAGATTGCTATCATCGCCCTATCGAGAGGGGGAGGATGAGATCGATCTTGCTTCTTTCGGACGACTCATTAAGCAGATCAGACGGGAATACGATTTCTGTCTCATCGATTCTCCTGCCGGAATCGGAAAGGGCTTTAAGCTTGCCACGGCTTTTGCAGATCGTGGGATCGTGGTTGCGACTCCGGATCCTGCATCTTTGCGAGATGCGGAGCGAGCAGCGGAAGTTGCAAAAATGGCAGGGATGGGAGAACAGCATCTGATCGTTAACCGTGTTGACAAAAAGCTTTTTGCCAGAACCCCTTGGACCATAGACTATATGATGGACGAGACCGGACTTCCCCTGCTGGGCTTGGTTCCGGAAGATAAAAACGTGCTGATGTCTGCCATTCATGGCGTTCCCCTGATTTATACCACGGGCAGGGGAGCGGCTGAGGCCTGCTTGCGTATCTCCCGTCGTTTGCAACAGGAGATCGTTCCTCTAATGATGGGATAAGGCTTCGGACAACGACCATACGGTTCCCCTCTTGGTTATTCCGGCAATGTTAGTATTATGATAATATATAGAATGATATAAGATATGAGGTGCGGCTATGAATATTACTCTAATGGCTCATGATAAGAAAAAGGAATTGATGGTGCAGTTCTGCACCGCATATAAGAGCATCCTTGCAAAGCATTCCCTATCGGCTACGGCAACCACCGGCAGACTGGTTGCAGACGCCACGGGCTTGCCTGTTTCTTTGTTCCTCTCCCACAATCAGGGAGGCCACCAGCAGGTAGATGCCCGTATCGCTTATAATGAGATCGACTTGGTTCTGATGTTCACCGATCCCAACAGTTCCGACCCTTGGGAAGACCGTCAGATCGTCCAGACGATCCATCTGTGTGATACCTATAACGTGCCTGTTGCTACCAATCTTGCATCTGCGGAAATGCTGATTTTGGGACTCCAGAGAGGAGACTTGGATTGGCGCGAGGTCATGCGTCGGAAGCGTAGCAACCGATAATCGGAAACCCCCAATAGGGCGGAGAATCGGCTTACAGGAATCTCACCAATTGCATATAATACTGTTTCTTGATAAAATGGTTAGAAAACCATTTTATCGCAGGATAAATATCCTGCACCGCCTTAGGCGGAAGAAACAGTATTACAGGTTATTTCTTGGCGGCAAGGTCGCCATGCCGCTTATTAGCGGCATAATAAAACGGTCAATCCGTTTTATTAGAAATAAGTATAATACTGTTTCTTGATAAAATGGTTAGAAAACCATTTTATCGCAGGATAAATATCCTGCACCGCCTTAGGCGGAAGAAAC
>JAZSAO010000301.1:0-3201 GCA_045601945.1 Faecousia sp.
ACTGTTAAGGCTTCCGAAAAGTATTTCGCAGCATACAAGATCCTCGATCTGAAGGTTTTCGGCAACAGCGAAACCAAGGAAATCGACACCTACAGCTACACTGTTCCCCGCGACATTCCCGAACTGGTTGCTTTCTATGAGAACTACTTCGGTCTGGACAGCACTGCCGCTGACTTCGACGTCATGGTTGTTGCTAAGATCAACGAGATCAACGAAGAAGGCAGACTCTATGACTTTGCTAAGGCTGTTCTCCAGCAGTGCGCTCCCAGCCTCGTAAAGATCACCGGCGACCGCATCGAAGGCGGCTACCTCATCGAGAATATGCCCCTCGGCTACTACCTGATCGACGATATCACTAACCCCATCGAAGACAGCTACAAGCCCGTTTCCGCACTGGCTCTGCAGACTGCTACTCCCAATGTCACTGTTGAAGTTAAGGCTGAGAAGCCCGGCATCGACAAGGTTATCGACGACGACAACGATCTGACCACTACCGAAGACCGTGTGGACGCCAACGAAGCTGCAATCGGCGACACCATCACCTACGTCATCGAATCCAAGGTTCCCAACATGGTTGGCTACGATAAGTACTACTTCATCATGCGAGATACCCTGTCCAAGGGTCTGACCTATACCAACAATATGCAGATTACTGTTGGCAACAAGACTCTGGTTGAGGGTGTTGACTACACCGTTACCAAGACCGACAACGCTGATGAGACCACCGGTCTGAAGATCGTTTTCAACAACTTCGTTCAGTACAATACCGAAGAGTTCGCTGATGCTCCCATCGTTGTTTCCTACACTGCAGAACTCAACGACAAGTGCGAAGTAAACACCACTCCCAACACCAACACCGTATACCTCGAGTACTCCAACAACCCCAAGGTTGAGTGCGAAGGCGAGAACGAGCCCTCCGAAGAAGATAAGGAAAAGGATCCCACCGGCGAGACCCCCGAGGTCACTGTTGAGACCTACACCACCACTCTGGAAATCGTTAAGACCGACCCCAACGGCAAGCGCCTGCAGGGTGCAGAGTTTACTCTGACCGGCACCGCTATGAACACCGTTCGTGTTGAGACCGAAAGCTTCGAGCTGGATCCCAACGGCAACTACTGGAAGCTGGTTGACGGCTCCTTCACCACCACCGACCCCAACAGCGTTATCGACGGCGTTGAGATCAAGAAGGAAAGCTATGCTAGCCTGACCGACAAGTACACCAAGACCACTACCACCAAGATCGAGACCAAGGAAGGCGAGACCCTGACCATCACCGGCACTGTTGGTGAAGACGGCGTTCTCCGCTTCGAAGGCATCCCCTCCGGTGAATACACCATCACCGAGACCAAGGCTCCCGAAGGCTACAACAAGCTCATCGACTCCATCACTGTTACCATTACTGCTGAGTACGTTGAGGAAGCCGGCGAAGGCCACATCGTTTACACCTACAGCGAACCCGCAACCGATGTTGACGGCGTTGCTCGTGTAACTGTTGTTAACTCCTTTGGCGATATCCTGCCCTCCACCGGTGGCCGCGGCACCACCATGTTCTACGTCATCGGCGGCCTTCTGGCAGTTGCAGCAGTTGTTCTGCTGGTTTCCAGAAAGCGGATGAGCGCAGAAGCTTAATCCCTATTGAAATTTCCTTTCCCCTCAGGGCTTCGGCCCTGAGGGGGTACCCCCTATGTTGTTTGTTTTGTTCGCAGAGGTAAGGAGAGCCCTATGAAGAAACATTTTGTTACAATTATGCTTTTTCTCGTGTTACTTGCAGGGTTGTCCTTAGTTCTGTACCCTTCCTTTAGTGACTGGTGGAATTCCATGCATATGTCTCGTGTTATTACAGACTATGTTAATTTGATCGATGACTTAGAGGAAGATGAATATGCAGGATTGATCGAGGCTGCCCAAGAGTACAACCGTTCTCTCACGGAAAGAGAAAATGGTTATTTGCTCTCTCCGGAGCAAAAAGTTCAATATGAGCAGCTTTTAAACATTGCAGGCAATGGCGTTATGGGTTATGTTGAGATTCCGACCATTGGTGTAAATCTTCCGATTTACCATGGTACCGGGGATGATGTGTTGCAGATCGCTATCGGACACTTGGAATGGTCCAGCTTGCCCGTAGGCGGTGAGAACACCCACTGTGTTATTTCCGGCCACCGCGGTCTTCCCAGTGCCAAGCTGTTTACCCACTTGGATAAAGTTCGAGAAGGGGACATCTTCATTCTCCGTATTCTGGATGAGATGCTGACTTATGAAGTTGACCAGATCCTGATCGTAGAGCCTCGTGAGGTTGAGAGTCTCATGATCAGCCAAGGAGAAGATCTTTGCACAATGTTTACTTGTACCCCCTATGGTATTAACACCCACAGACTTCTCGTTCGCGGTCACCGTGTTGCTAACGAAGAGGAAGCAGAGGTTCGTCACGTTATTTCCGAAGCGATTATTATTGAACCTGCTGTGGTGGCACCCATTGTTGCAATGCCCATGCTGTTTGCACTGTTTATTTGGATTATGATTCCTAAGAAAAAGAGGAAATGGAGGGATGAATGGTGAAGAAATCGATCCTTCTGGCGTTGATGGCACTTGTGCTGATTTTATCTGTATCTGTGTCTGTATTAGCAGGTCCTGTTGTTGATGTCAATAGATCGTGTTCCCTAACCGTTAGTTTCCGGAAAAACCAAGAGCCGGTTGCCGGAGGCAGTGTGATTTGCACCCGTGTAGGTTATATTTATTCCGATGGCACCTCTGTACGGTATCGTAGAGTATTAGACCATGTTGATATGGTCAATATCCAAGACCCGGATACTGCTTATGAGTTGGAACGTTTTGTAAATCAAAACAACCTTACCGGAACCGTTAAGACCGTAGACAGAGACGGTAAAGTGAAATTTGAAAATCTGGAGCCGGGCGTTTATCTCATTCGCCAAAAGAATGCGCCTGATGGCTATTTGCCCATCAAGCCCTTCCTTGTAACCCTGCCCTATCTAAAGAACGGGGAGTATATTTATGATGTAGATGCTTCTGCAAAGACCGAACTGGAAAAGGAGCCTTCGGAGCCCACGGAGCCTTCCACCGGTCCTACGGAGCCTTCCACCGGTCCTACGGAGCCTCCCACCGGTCCTACGGAGCCTCCCACCGGTCCTACGGAGCCTACCACCGGTCCCACGGAGCCTTCCACCGGTCCTACGGAGCCTTCTA
>JAZSAO010000302.1:0-3366 GCA_045601945.1 Faecousia sp.
CAGAACTTCGGTCTGTACTGACAGTGCAGATCCTGTCCGGTGATACCGTAGTTTCCGGCACCGTGCAATATGCCGCCGACACCTACGGCAACGGCAAGACCGGAGCATTAGGCGACCTGTGCAAAGCCCTCTTTGCCTACTCCGACAGCGCAAAGGCCTACTTTGCATAACTCCAAGGGCTTCTCAACCGTTTGTATTGTGGGAGCCTAATGCCTGAAGCATATTTTGCATGAAAAATAGGAGGTAATTCTCATGGGTTCAAAATCCGGCTTCTTTGCTATCGTCCTGTGCATATTGATGATGATATCCCTGCTTCCACCAAAGGCTTCTGCAGAAAAAACTGAGATCCTTCAGCATCCGTTGTCAACGGATGCTGAACGGGAGAACACTGCATCTGCACTTAAAACCGAAATTATGTCCCTTGCCAACGGGAAAAACCGCAACGGAAGAGTTGATCTGACGGGTTTCACCCAATCAGTCGATGGCTCGACCGATATGATAAACATTCGAGGAATGCACTATCTGATCCGCAAGCAAGGGGACACCTTCTATGCACTTAACGGTGGCTGGACAGGGAGCGATGCTGATTTGCCCTCCACCGAGGTTATCCCTTCAGACACAACAAACTTTTTCTACATCACAAGCGGTATCTCAACTTCCATGCTCTTTGAGTTTTCTCCTGCGGGTACGGCTGCCAATGGCATGCCTGCCTACAAGATCCGTTTCGGAAACGGCAACAATCTGGCTGTCGGATCGAAGATTGCAGGAACGTCTAATCTGTACTATGTCAAGTCCACTGCTCCTACCTCCGCAGATAAGGTGCGCCTTGAGCATGCAAATAAATCCACATATTTTGGTATCCGAAATCTTGCCGGTACTCACGGCCTCCGGATGAATGGGACGGACCATTCCTGGCGATGGAAGGATAACAGCGCCGGAGATAATAACTTCGAGGGGCTTGGACTGATGCTTTACCGTTTTTGGTCTACCTTGGATCTGCGTGCAGCCCTCGACGAAGTCGGGAGCTTGCTTGACGCGCCTGCATTCTACGCTCCGGAAGATTATGATGGGTTTTTGGCATGTGTTCGTGAAAGCATCGATCTGTTCAATCAGTACAACGCTGTTCCGAAAACATTGATCGAGCCTTATGACTATATCCAAAACCGTTTAGATAAACAGGCATCTGCCCTTCGCGCCTACATTGATACACTGCGTTTTACGATTCAGGGGTTGCCTCAGGCAGAATCAACAGCCCAAACTGTTTTGTATCAGCTTCCCTGTAAGCAACCGGGAGTTGAGGACAATATGTCCTATATTATTAAGACTCGAAAGGGCAAAATAATTATCATTGACGGTGGTTGGCAGGAAGAACATTACGACGGGAAATACCTTTTCTCTTACTTGCGTGAGATAACAGGAGACAATACACCCCATGTGGATGCTTGGTTCTTCACCCATGCCCACGCTGACCACTACGGTGCGGCTGTCAGTATAGCTACGCTCTATGCTGATAAAATCACAGTCGATGCCTACTACCAGCATAATCTTACCGATGAAGAGGTAGACGAGTATCTCTATGCACTGGATCCCGTTGGAACGAAAAGCGAAATGAAACGTATCAATATTACGTTCCGAAACCGTATCAAGGATTCTAAGGGCGGCACCCCGAAAGAGGTCGTGGTCAATTCTATCCAATCCGGAAAGTGCAACAGCTCCTTCGATTTTGATGAGGTGCATATTGACATTTTACAAACCTTTGATGATGTAAAAGCCTTGGTTGATAGCAGTAGCAACCGTTACACGGGAACATATGAAAATCAAGGCAGTAAGTTCGAAAATCTGACGCTCAAGGAACTCCTGTCCGATAATCTCAATGATACGAGTATTATTTTCCGTGTGACCGTTGGCGGTAAGAGCATTCTGTTCACAGGCGACTGCGGATTTGTCGGTACTACTGTGCTTCTGCAAAACCATAAACGCAACCAGAATAATCCCGAGAAATATTTTAACCTCAAATCAGACTATGTGCAGGTTGCACACCATGGCGTTGCAGGCTTGACCAAGCAAGCATATCAAACGATCGATGCCGATTACGCCCTTTGGCCAACAGGTGAGGTGCCATGGAAGGCCTCTGAAGCTGACAATCCTTGGGTTTATAACTGCAAGCAGTGGTTTAATGAAATGGGTACAACCAGTTATGTTGCTTATGCAGGGCCACAGCTGTTCCGCTTTCCTGTCATTCGATCCAATAAGGCTGTCGGCATTCCTTCGGCAATCAGGGCTTATGTCTTTGATGCAAAATATTATGCCGACAACAATGCAGATCTGAAAAAGGCATACGGCTATGACGAAACCAAGCTTTATTGGCATTTTGTAAACTTTGGCATCGAGGAAGGCCGTTGTGCAAGTCCGTTTTTCGATGTAAAATTCTACATGAATCAAAACGGTCAAAATTTCCTGTACACTTATAAAGGTGATTACGAAAAGGCTTTCAAGCATTTTACCTCAAATTATAACAGTACGAAGCTGATGAAGCTTTCACCGACCTTTGACGCAAGTGCTTATGCTTCCATATATCCGCAGTTGGCGGACCAGGGAATCGATACACAATTTGAGCTACTGAAACACTATATCGAGAAGAATTATCCTCGTGGAATCATTGCTACCACAACGTATCCCTCCTCTGACGGTGCAATGCACCTAAATTGCAAGGTAACACAGGCAAAAGCTCCGACTTGCAGTGCAGAAGGCCGCACCGCTCAAGTGAAATGTACAGATTGCTTAGAGGTTCTGCTCGAATCGGAAACCCTTGCAATGGTACCCCATTCTTACAGTGAAGGGAAGGTAACCGTAGCTCCGACTTGCAGCTCTCAAGGTGTTATGACTTTCTACTGCGATAACTGCACCGCCTCTAAAACCGAGGTGATCCCGACAAAGGGGCATAGCTACACCTACACCGAGGTTGACCGTGAATCCCACATGGTAGGCTGTGAGAATTGTGATCTGTCCGAGACTGCTCCCCATAACTACGAAAACGGTACTTGTGCCTGTGGGGCGAAGGAAATCAAGGAGCCTGTTTTGGAAACCGGTTGGAAGATGGGCCATACCCTGAATCTGGCAAGTGATATTTCCGTTACCATGGCAATCAGCAAAGCCTCTCTCAATGGCTTCGACATGGATACGGTCTATGTCCTTTCCGAATTGGATGTTTACGAAGGGAATGTAAAAACCGGCGTAAAGACCATTGAGATCCGACCGGAGGATAAGGGTAGCTACTATTACTTCACCCTAACGGGACTCACCGCCGTCCATATGAATGACCAAATTCGTTCCGTTCTCTACGGAACCAAGGACGGACAGGCACAC
>JAZSAO010000303.1:0-1983 GCA_045601945.1 Faecousia sp.
CTCCCGTAGATGCATGGTCAGTTCATCTAAGTTCACCCGTGTTTTTCGTAGGTTTTTTGCGGAGATCATACCATTCTCAATGAGGATCACAGGTTTTCCGCAGAAGAATTTACGGACTCCGACAGAACGGAGAGAAATGTAGGCGATCAGGCTTTCTGCCCCGAAAATCAGCGCAATGGGGAGGATTCCGTGGGAAATAGGAACCTTCGGTTCCTCCATTGGAATGGTGGCAAGATTTGCCAGTAGCATAGATACGACAAATTCCGATGGCTCCATTTCTCCCAACTGCCGTTTGCCGAGGAGCCTTACGGTTAACAGGAGCAGGGAATACATGAGCCCTGTTCTCAAAACAATATTCAGCAAATGATCACCCCGCAGGTTAATATAGATGTTATATGATGCTATATTATGTGCGGAATTTTCAGAGATATTAGGTCCTTGGAGGTGCAGCAATGCGGATCAACGAATATTTTGGAGAAAATGTATTCAGCAAAGCTGTTATGAAAGAAAGATTGCCCCGTGATGTCTATAGGGAATTGGAACGAGTAGAGTATGAGGGTGGAGCAATTTCTATGGCTGTGGCAGATGTCGTTGCAAGAGCAATGATGGATTGGGCCGTGGAAAAGGGAGCAACGCATTATACCCACTGGTTTCAGCCGCTTACAGGAGTGACCGCAGAGAAGCATGATGCTTTTTTAACAGCCCCTGACGAAGATGGTCGCGTTCTGCTTCGCCTGACAGGTAAACAGCTTGTTATGGGCGAGTCTGATGCTTCTTCCTTCCCAACCGGAGGACTCCGCGCGACACACTATGCCCGCGGATATACTGCGTGGGACAGTACATCTCCCGCTTTCTTGAAAGAGACTTCCGGAGGAAAAATTCTTTGCATCCCGACAGTTTTTCTATCATATACGGGGGAGGCCCTGGACAACAAGACGCCGTTACTCCGTTCTATGCAGGCCTTATCCCAACAGGCATTGCGGATCCTCCGCTATTTTGGGGATAAGGATGCGACGAAAGTGATTCCCTCTGTTGGTGCCGAGCAGGAGTATTTTATCGTAGATCGGGAAAAATACCTGAAACGTCGGGACTTGGTCTATACCGGTCGTACCCTTTTCGGCGCACCTGCTCCCAAGGGGCAGGAATTGGAAGACCAGTACTTTGGTGTCATTCGAGAGCGTGTAGGTGCCTTTATGGCGGAACTGAACACCGAACTCTGGAAAATGGGTATTACTGCCGCTACTCAGCATAACGAGGTGGCGCCGGGACAGCACGAATGTGCACCGATCTATTGCACTTGCAATGTTGCGGTAGATCAAAATCAGATGATGATGGAAACCATGAAGCGCGTAGCAGGACATCATGGTCTGGTCTGCCTCTTACATGAAAAGCCTTTTGCCGGTGTCAATGGCTCCGGTAAGCATAATAACTGGTCTATTTCTACGGATAGAGGAGAGAATCTTCTGGAACCGGGGAAGACCCCGAATGAAAATCTCCAGTTCCTGTTTATCCTTTCTTGCATTTTAAAAGCTGTGGATCGCCATGCTGACCTTCTCCGTGCGGCATCTGCTTGTGTAGGCAACGACCTTCGCCTTGGAGCAGAGGAAGCGCCTCCTGCGATTGTTTCCGTGTTCCTTGGAAATCAGCTGGAGGATGTGGTAGAACAGATCATTGAAAACGGGACCGCAGCAGGGTGTATCCGTGGAGAAAATTTAGATGCGGGTGTTTCGACACTTCCGGTGCTGCTGAAAGATGCTGCAGACCGAAATCGAACATCACCCTTTGCCTTTACGGGAAATAAGTTTGAATTCCGTATGGTTGGATCCTCTGATTGTATCGCCAATGCCAACACGGTTCTTAATACCATTGTTGCAGAGGCATTTAAGGAAGCGGCTGATGCATTGGAAGCAGGGGAGGATGCCGGTCGATTGACTGCTGAGTATTTCCGCGAACACAGTCGGGTGATTTTTAACGGAAATGGCT
>JAZSAO010000304.1:0-3715 GCA_045601945.1 Faecousia sp.
AAACCGTGCATTCCAGATAAAAACTGTCATAATCAGCCAAAGATGCGGCGTTTACTACATATTTGATCGCAATATCACTTGCAAGATCCAGGGTATGGGCAATTTTAATATTACTATCCACCGTAGGATAGTCCCCTTCAAAGGCTCCACACATACAGTAGCCATCTCGGTACATATGGGAACTATAGACTCGATTGCCACACCGGACACATACATAGCAGTGCTGCAAATCAGTACATTCTCGTCTTTCATCATGACCCAAAGCCGGGAATTTCTTCGTTTCCGTTGCACCGCAGTCTATACAGCTGTAGGCAGACAGCCCCGGTTTTAGGCAGGTGGGTACTGTAATATCATACGTTTTCTCAAATCTATGGCCCTTTTTTGCAATAATCTTGGTTTTAGAAACACCGCAGACGGCACAACTGTAGTGGCATAACCCCTCTTCTTGGCAAGTAGACTCTTGCGCCTCCACAAGCTCATAGCTATGGTAACTGCCTGCTGACTCCATTACATAAGAATAACCACACTGTCTGCAGGTGTAGACTTGGGACTCTCGACTGCACTCTTCCCTCAGGGTCACAATTTCATAATCACAGGCATAGTCCTCGCACTGACACAACTCGTAGAATTTATAGTAATATTTTTCCGCAAAGGCCTGGGCTGTAGAAGAAGCATAGCCGCAAAGGATCACATTTTTCGGCATTCCGCAATATCCGTCCCATACCGTAATGACGCATTCGGGATTCAGAACAATCAGCCTCTCTACGGTGTCCGCATAATATCCAAAGAGTTTGTCTCCCATATAACATACGCTTTCCGGCACGGTGACGCCGCTCACCTGGGGATAGCTACCGAATCCATAGTCTGCTATTGTCAGGGTCCCCGGCTCCACATCATAATGTCCGGCTAAATCGCTTTTTGTCGCTACCAGATGCTTGTCTATATACAGAACCTGCTCCGTCCAGTTACCCTCGTTACAATAGTAGCCCGTTCCGTCAAATGCAGAGGCTCCAATATACGTAATGGTATCCGGCAGGTCTATGGAGTACAGGTTTTCGCAGTTTTCAAACCCATAATGACCGATCGTCTTCATTCCATCGGGAATATTCACATTTTCCAGCCACATGCAATTTGCAAAAGCAAAACCACCCACATGGGAAACACCGTCGGGAATCGTCACGGCATTCAACCACTGACATTCATAGAATGCATAATCTGCAATTCCCTTCGTCCCCTCTTGGATCTTATAGTCTCCTGTCAAATCCGTTTCCGCTTTTATGAGATAATTGCCGATATACAGAACCTTATCCTTCCAGTTTGCCTCGTCAATATAATAGCCCGTTGCCAAAAATGCGCCCTCTCCTATCTCAATAAGACTATCAGGAAGGGTCACAGATGTAAGTTCCCTGCAATCGCAAAAAGCAAAATCTCCAATAAAAACAACTCTCTCCGGAATTGTCACAGATTGCAAGGCTGTTCCCACGAAGGCATATTCTCCAATGACCGTCACACTGTCCGGAATATTGACAGAAGTAAGTTCAGTACATTCATAGAAAGTATATGGTTTAATGACAGTCGTTCCCTGCGGCAACTTCACAGAACGCAGTGCGCTGCATCCCCAGAATATACTTTCACTAAGTTCCGTAACACTCTCGCCAATGGTTACAGACTCCAGAGCGGAACAATCTCTGAATACGGCTATGCCAAGTTCAGTAACACTGTCAGGAATATTAGCGGTAGTCAGATATGTACATCCGTAAAACGCTCCGAACCCTATGGTTTCCACTCCCTCAGGAATGACAACCGTGGTCAACGCAGTACAATCCTCAAAGGCATTTCTTCCGATCGTAACAACACTGTCCGGGATGGTTACCTTGTCCAGGGTACCCCGGCTATAAAAAGCATAATCTGCAATGGTAATGGTTCCGGGTCGAATATCATAAGCCCCGTAGAGAGTTTGAACAGTGTCAATCAAATGATTGCCGATATACAGTACGCCATCAGGCCAGGATGCCTTATCCTCGTAGTAACCGGAATCCAAAAAGGCACTATCCCCAATACTTGTTATACTGTCAGGCAAACTCACCGAGGTCAGTTCCGTGCAATTGTAGAACGCCGAATCACCAATAGAAGTCACCCCGTCAGGAATGACAATAGACCTTAGAGCTGTGCAGGATTGAAACGCATTGTCACCGATAGAGGTAGGTCCCTCCGGAATCAGCACTGACACAAGGTTGGGGCATTCACTAAAGCCACCAACCACAGAAAGACCGGAAGACAGTGTCACAGATGTCAGTTGCTTGCAACCATAAAAAACAGCGTCCCCGGTATATGTAACACTATCCGGAATGATAACAGAAGTTATTCCATTGCAATTAGCGAAGCAATAATATCCCAGAGACCGGACGCTATCGGAAAGCGATAGGTCTTCTACGCTCGTACAGTCATAGAAGGCATAATCTCCTACAGAGGTAACACCGTATTGTATAACCACAGACTTGATGTCATAATCCCTCCACGGAGCGGTGGTTCTATACTTACCATTCGTTTCATCATAGTCAGTACGATAGTCCACCATGGAGCCCTTTCCCGATATGGTAAGAACACCATCCGACGGATCAAAGGTCCAGTTCAGGTTGTCTCCCTCTGCACCGCAGGGACCTGATAACTCTGCCGCCGAAGCCATAGAGCCTCCTTGCAACAAAAGGACCCACAATAACATAACTACAGAAAGTAAACATAATATGGATTTTCTCATGACGACTCTCCTTTCGTATTCCGGAAAAGTTTTCCATTTTTATTATACCATAGCTACTGAAAATTGCAATACCTGTTCAAAATGTATTTCTCTTTTTAAACTCCGCTTTTCTTTCATCTCTCAGGGATTCCTTGCCCTCCTCCCTCTCCGAGTTTCCATTTCTCATACTTATTTCTAATAAAACAGATTGACCGTTTTATTATGCCGCTGGTAAGCGGATATTATCAAGAAACAGTATCATACCTCCACAGACCAAAAAAGTACCCCCGATAGCAGAACTTCCGCTATCGGGGGGGTGGCGCAAAAGAATTAGAGGCTATCGAAATATGCCAGTGCGGAATCGGAGTAAGCTACCAGAGCCTTACACAGATCGCCCAGCGCACCGGTGCGGCCATTGCCGTAGGTGTCTGCACTGTAGCAAGTGGATGCAGATACCTGCGTATCACCAGCGTACACAGCAGCTGTCACGATGGTGCGCAGTTCGGCAGCCAGAAGGCCGTCAAAGTTAAATGCATAATAGTTATTTGCAGGATTGTAAATTGTAGGATCAGAAACCACAGTTTCTACGATCTTACCTTCGTAGTTCATATAGGTAACCTTCATGGTCAGTTCGTCTACAGAACCTGCATAGTCCGTTGCATCAAATACAAAACGGAGAACGACCTTAGATTCCAGATTCAGCCCCTTACCTACCCAAGTAACGGAAGGTGCCACAACATCGTCCATAACGATATTGGTATCGCCAAACTTCAATCCGGTCAGATTGCTCAGGTACAGCACCTGTGCAGGAGTCATATTGCGGTCTGCAAGAGCATCTGTACGATAGCCCTTAAAGGCCTGTGCAGCTGCACCATAGCGCAGGAGATCTGCACACAGAGTCTTCAGCGTATCAGAAGCATTCGTCTTCTCCAGCTGAGAATATGCATAGGATGCAACACTGTAGGAATCCGTTGCGGA
>JAZSAO010000305.1:0-4145 GCA_045601945.1 Faecousia sp.
CATAGCCAGTGCTTGAGCATCTGTTGTATTGGACATGGTGATCTTTTGGGGAACGACAGTCGCCTTTGCGCCCTTTGCCACGGGGTAAAGAACGGTCTGGTAAGTCACCGTACCGGAAGCACTTTGCTTATATTCAAAATAGGACGTGGGGGTTGCAGGGGCAGATGAATCGTAGCCGGTTTGCAGACTTGCGCTGATCCCCTTTGTTTCTGCTTGGGCGATGATCAGGTTGGGACCTGTTGCATAAGCGGTAGATCCTGTGAGATATGCATCCTCGGCAATGGCCGCATTGGAATAAGGGGCGCAGTGCCAGTTCTGGGTATATGTATGGGATGCACTGTCCTTCGGTTCTACTTTATCCGTAACCACTAATATGCTGCCCAATTCTTTCAGGAAGGATACGTCTCTGCTGTGGGTAAAGGTGGTGCTGTGATACGCCGTGGTCGTATTGGTTCCCACTACCTTCAGAGTAGCGAGGTTGGGATTGCTGGCGGTAGACCAAGAGGTAATGGTAGACACAGCAGGGTTCCCCTGAATATGGATCTTTCCCTGATGGGCACCGTCTTTTACCATAGTGCCCAAGGTTTGGGCAAGGCCGTCTATCTCGATGGTGTTATGGGAACGTGTGGTACTTCTCTGGAAGGGGAAATGAAGATGGGAGCCGTCATAAGAGGTCATACCTGTATCCGTCAACAGGTTCCGCCCATCGTAATGTAACAAAAGGGCAAGGGCATCTCTGTGACTGTGGCTTCCTGCAGATTTCG
Organism: Faecousia sp.; assembly: GCA_045601945.1. Classification (GTDB taxonomy): domain Bacteria; phylum Bacillota; class Clostridia; order Oscillospirales; family Oscillospiraceae; genus JAZOXB01. Next base: position 765 of record JAZSAO010000305.1, read on the forward strand.
CATTCATGAAAATCATGGAATCCCCACTGCTCCAGCCGGTACGGTCTGTGACGACCTGAATGCCGTCATACTGCGCCATGGTATCCTGAGAAAGTCCATAGCCGGAGTTCCGGAAGTTCCGCAAATATTTTGCGATATCCGATTGCATTTCCTGAGGCGTCAAGCCAGCAAGGGTAGCATCTACCGCAGTCATAACAGCGGAAGGTCCCCCCTCTCCCCAGAAGGGAGGCTTGCCGTTAGGCATAGAGCAATCTACCAGATATTTGGTCAGCAGGAGCATTTTTTGGCTAAACATGGCCGCATTGGCAGACGTGTCCCCAAACTGATTCATAATATCCTTCAGTGTAGCACACCATGAAATAACGGAGCCGGGATAGCCGAAGGTAACTTCGTTATAGCTGCCGTCTTCCATAATGATGCCTTCCATAACCACAGCTAAACGGGCATCATAAACAGACCGCCATGCTGCAGCCTCCTTAAATTCCGAAAAATAGCTGATAGCGCTATAGAAGCCCGTCAGATGCCACAAGCCCCAGTTGGTATAGGGCAGATTGCTCTTTGGGATTGCATTGGCCCCCGTAAAGAGGGTGTAGGCTCCGTTATACTGGTCTGTAGTGTCGTCATAGAGCCAAGAAAGCATTCTCACGTTCTCATCCGGGGTGACATATCCACCGCAAACCAGATATTTATAGATATAGGGGAACTCAATGAGACGATTCGCAGGCTCTAAGGCGCGGTTTTTGGGGGTATTGACACCGGCATCGTTGATAAAGTCCAAAACCAGTTCCTTGGCCTTCAGCATATAACAGTCACGGAGGGCTTTGTCTTCTGTCAGGGTGCCTTTACGGACAAGGCTACGGGTCTCATAGAAACGGGTGTTGTAGTTGAGCCACTCGGAAGGGGTTCCCGTAGGCTTCTTCCAATCAAAGCCCCCGGGGAGGCCATTGTAGGAATAGTGCCCCACATAATGACCACTAACAAGACTATCCCATGTAAGGGTATCTTCCGTCCAATTGGTACAGTAGGATTGAAATACAGCCAGATACAGAGCATCTTCTACCAAGATCTTATCTGCATTGCCGGGTGAGCGTTTGCAGTAAACGGTCAAAGTCGCGGACTTGGCATTGGAAGGGATCTGATTGCTGTCAAATCGAATATAACTACGAGAGGAGCCGGAAGAATAAGGCAGGTTGTTTTTTGTATCCGGCCAATGCTTGGCATAGATCACGTTAGCGGAACCGTAACCGGCAGACAGATCCTTTCCTGGACGAACAGCGGTGTCTTCTGTGGCGGTAATGGTCTTTAGAAGTGCGCCTGTGTCGCTGTACAAGGACAGTTGGGGAGGGTTATTACTCTCGCTGGTAGCAATACCAACGCCGTCGGTAGTAGCATAGATCTGATCCAGTACGTAGATACCGTTCAGGTTGCCGGACAACTCGAAGGTATAAGGCTCATAGGATGTAGAAGTGATCCACTGTCCGTTAATATAGTATTCAGAAAATGCAACCACATCATTCATTGCCATAAACACTTTCTCATCAGATGCGCCGCTAAAGGGCTTTGCATCATACGTTGCAAAGGTGTTTTGGTAATAGGTTAAAAGTTCCTTTTTCGCAGTGGTATAATCTGCCTTTCCCACTGCAGAATTTACCTTTTCCAGTCCGCTGCGATTTAAATCCAGTTTGGAGAAAAATTCCGCATCGGTTGTGATGCGAACCCCTGCACCATAAACCGTCGGCAGCAAGGTCAAAAACATCGCCGCCAAAAGCAAAGTCGCGACAAAGCGTTTAAACATAAAATCTCCTCCTTGTGTGGATCATTTATAATAATATACCATTATTTTCCTGTACCTGTCAAGTCATACGTAAAAAGTAATGCGGCTGCGAAGCATTGTATATCATCAACACGCAGTGGTGTATCTCATCAAGTCCCAGGAGTATGCACCTTCGGTGATGATATACGCCTACGGCGATGATATACACGCTAAAGCGTGATGATATACCAAGCTGCGGCTTGGATAAAAAAAGAAGTAACTTTTGGTAGACAAAAGTTACTTCTTTTTTGCGAAAGACTACCTAAACGGAGCAGAATTGAGGTAAGAAAGCCTAAAAGTACACCACTATTTCTTATAGAAATTGATGTGCAAATGCTCCTCAAGACCAAACCGTTCCATAATATAGTGATTAACAATATAATTTGATGTATGCCACTGTTCGCAGGGGTGTCCTCCAATCGAGGCGGAGGTAGTTATTAAGGGCTTGCCGTATTGTTTTCTTAATATACCAGATAATTGTGCAAACGATTCGTTAATATCATAGGAATCAGATAAGTAATACTCTTGTGGACGGAATATTTCAATAAACTCAATCTTTAACGCATTGAAATGAATTCCAAACATGAGAGGTATATTACAACCAAACGCTCTGCCTTCGAATGTAATATATCCATCTGTAACAAGTGTATATTCAATAGTTGATGCTTTTAGTAAATCAATAAAGGAGTGCGTATCAGGCGAAATAGCAATTTGCGGAAAGTCGATCACAAAAGTAGGATTTGTATTATTCTTTTTCAAAAAGGAGAACATAGTATCACCACCTTGTAAAAATTATATCATAGAAATGCTACATTTCAATGATATATTGCTGTCGCAGTATGATATACGGCAATGCCGTATGATATATTTGCTTCGCAAATATGATATAATATCCGTTCCATTCATATGCCGTAGGCATATATCATCGCGCAAAGTGCGATATCATATCGAAGATATATCACCCGTTCCGACAGGAACGGATATCATTGAAAAAAGTCACCTTTGTCGGTAGACAAAAGTGACTTTTTTCGTGGCTCCCCCTGTTGGACTCGAACCAACGACCTGCGGATTAACAGTCCGTCGCTCTCCCGACTGAGCTAAGGGGGAATATAAATGTTGGCGTAACCTATTTTCACGGCCAGTCGCCCGGCAACTATCGTCGGCGCAAACGAGCTTAACTTCTGTGTTCGGGATGGGAACAGGTGGACCCTCGTCGCAATCAACACCAACTATTTATTTATCACTAACAGGTTTCCCTGAAAGCTTAATTATTATAACAGCACTTCGACGATTTGTCAAGTACTATTTATAAATTTTTCCGAAGAACTGGTGACCCGTGGGAGAGTCGAACTCCCGTTTGCGGCGTGAGAGGCCGCTGTCTTGACCACTTGACCAACGGGCCATGGTGCACCTTCACGGACTCGAACCGGGGACCCACTGATTAAGAGTCAGTTGCTCTACCAACTGAGCTAAAGGTGCAAGTTCTTCTATCAAGGTTCTTATTATACCCTGAAAACTGAACATAACTTGATTCTCTGATTCGATTATTCGTGCAACCGAGCCTGCTT
>JAZSAO010000306.1:0-8940 GCA_045601945.1 Faecousia sp.
ATTGTCTACAAAGTCGAATACCATCAGACTTTCTTTCCCTTCATACAGGCGCATACCTCTGCCCAATTGTTGTGTGTACAGCACCTTTGACATAGTGGGGCGAGCCATAAACAAAACTTCTGTTTCGGGGCAGTCCCAACCTTCATTCAGGAGATCACACGCACACAGAACCTGAATCTCTCGGCTTACAAACCTGTCCTGGAATTCCTTCCGTTCAGAAGGTTTCATACCACCGGATACCGCCGCAGCCGGAATCCCTTCTGCCAGAAATAGCTCTGCAATCTGTTCTGCATGTTTGACTGATGCACAGAACACAACTGTTCTTTTGTTCCTGACATATTTCAGCCAGGTATCCACAATCAAGCGATTGCGTTCGGGAACATAAATCTTGCTTTCCAAGTCCCGAATATTATATTGCACGCTATTAAAGCGAACCTTTGTTAAGTCAATATTGGTGTGAATCCGAATACAGCGAATCGGCACCAGTTCTCCGATTTCTACCGCTGTTCGGATATCCAACTTGTGTGCTGTGTTCTTGAAAATATCCAAGATCACCTTGTTATCGTCGGTTCTTTCCGGCGTAGCCGTTAAGCCTAATGTAAAGGCCGGTTTGAAGTAAGACAGCACCTTCTGGTATGTATCGGCAGAAGCATGGTGGGCTTCATCTACGATCAAATAGTCGAAGTCACTATCCTTGAAACGATCCAAATGCAAAGCTACACTTTGAATACTACCGCATACAACATGGGCATTAGGTTGCTTGATCCCCTCCATATACTTTCCCACTGTAACAGAAGGCCACAGTTTCCGGAAAGTTTCCGTAGCTTGATTCACCAGCTCCTGAGTATGTGCAAGGAACAATGTGCGACCACCGCAACGCTTTGCATCCATAACAGCAGTAACCGTTTTACCCGTTCCGGTAGCATGGTACAACAGTGCAATGGTCTCGCTGTTATCCCGCATCTCCTGCAATGACCGTAACGCCTCAGCCTGATGCTTCTTCAAGGACAGGTTTGCACCGTCCAAAGCCTTCCCCCTTCTGTTGGGGCAAATAGTCTTCGATCTCTCGGAATTGCGGATGAGAACCGAGGAATATTCGTAGCTCGTCCTTCACAGTTTCTGGTTGGATCTGCATTTGACGGACAGCCCACCGATAGACATCCCACCCCAAATGCACCATGCTATTCTGCTTCAGCAAGTCGTCATAGAACTTGTTGGTCGCTACAACGCTCTTGTTATGGGAAGCCTCATCATCGATCTCAATCGCCACCCGACGGGGTCCATTTTCCAGAACAAAATCCGCATACCGGCTATTCTGATAAATATCATAAAAATGATACTGCGAATAGAGATACCCAGCCTTTTCCGCGCCGAAAGCCTCACTAAACAGATCAATAAACAGATCCTCCGCCACACTTCCCGATGCCGCCCGATAGCTTTGCATAGAACTCAACTCCTTCAAGATTTGTTAGACAGACCAGTTCTCACTCCACATCCGACGTAGTCACCGTCTTCAGCAGAATCCGCTTCTCAAAACCGCCTCGTTTCTCTGCTTTCTCCTTGCGGACAGACGCCAATTGTTCAAGGGTATATCCTCTTGCCTTCGTTGCCGCATAGATAACCTCAAGCAGATCTGCCAATTCTTCAATATTCTGGTCCTTATGATATTCCGCAAGCTCCTCATCCAACTTGGCATCTACCATTTTGAGATATTCCTCTGCAGAAAGAATCTCTGTCTCACAATTCTTCCCGGATGCTTCTATAATTTCCAGAATTTTGTCTCTAACAAGCTTGTTAAATATTTTTCTCACAGTACACACTCTCCAGAGCAAATTCTCCATTATAGAATTGCATATAACTGCAGTCCTCTCAAACAAACGGTACTATAACAACAGAAAATCAGACAAACTTCTTAAATGTCTTTTTGAATTTAATACAAGTATCAACAATCCAGTTGAATTGCTCATTCCACTCATTATTGTTGTCAAGATATACGGGCTTTTCTATGATTATTCGGCTTGCCTTCTTGTCCGGAAGTTCTCGCCAATCTAATACAAACCCCAATTCTGACTCAATTTCATCTTTATGTTGTAACAATTTTTGGAAAATAGTTTTGTCATCGTGAATATAGAACTCCACTACAACAGCATTTCGCTTCTTCAGTACCAGAATATCAAGAGAATATGCTGATGAGCCAAGGCTCAATGTCATCCAATGATCTGTACTTGGTTTGCGTTTTTTGAAGTTTTTTGCAAACAAGGGCTGCATAAAAGCGTACTCATTGAACGCAGTCCAATACTCTAAACGGAACTGCTTCGCTGGATCGGAAGAAGAACTCTGCTTTTTTACTTCTTTTGTCCAGTTGTTTGGCTTTTCAACAATCTCAAACTTGACCGCAGGATCGGAAGCCCCTATCTTGTACAGTTTAATTTCGATGAGGAAAAAGCTGATGTTCTCATTTGTGTTATTGTTGAGCCACTCGATTGCAGCTCAATGTTCTTCTCTTGCACGCTTTACAATCCAGATAACGATATCTGCACCCTTGCCTGAAGCATATGTAATCAGCTTCCCAAGGTGGTCATGGTTAGTATCCTCAAGCTGATTTTCAATAATTATTCTCCGTTCGGTCCCCGTCTCTGTTGCGTAGATATCAACATTGAAACCTCCAACCTTGGACTCCGTCTCATCTAGGGTTATCTCCAAACCAACCGCATCGGCTAACAGAGCCAAGTTAGGTTCTTCTGCAAGCCATGGTGTAACGTCCAATGCTTCATGGGGCCATACTTGGCGAAGATCCTTTAGTTCTTTCAGATGACCCAAACTAATCATATCATAAAAATTCTCCACATATTTTATAAAAAATGTTTGTTTATATCTTATCGACATTCAACAATCGAATTTAGTTTCTCCACTACTAACTTTTGCACTTGCTATCAGTCAATAGTACTATCGTCATTCGATTCTATAGAAACCTAATGAAAGAACAAAACTATCGTTCAAAAAACATGAGAATTAGTTTCCTGTCCGATAGTTTTTGCTTGTTATGGAGTCGTTCTTTCGATGACTTTCACCTAAATGGAACGCAGGATATAGGTTTGCTTCTGTGTACATCTTTTACAATATTGAACTACATTAGTTCCAGCTTATGATGCAGGAACCTATCTCCAATTTTCACATTCTCAATCTCAAAAGCTAAAGGATGTATTATTTTCGTAGTCGATTCTTTTATGAGGTTCGTCGTACTGATAGGATAAAAAATTCCACTTCTTGAAGTCAACCGCTAATTGCGGATAAAAATTGGCAATAATAAACCTAACGAAGCGATTAAAACAGACTGGTCTCTCCGTATTAATTCTACAGTCGTGATGTTCTATATGCATATGTGCTCTCGGATGAACAGAAGTGTTGTTGTTCCCATCAAAATCAATCCTAATTGGACTTCTCATAATAAATTCCGATTGGTTGGAAGCAGAATTCACTATTTGCCTAATTCCTTCTGTGACGCCAAATTCATTTTCCGTATCCAAATCCATTTTTACCGGGCAAGGCCACCATAAAATATTTTGGCTTTCTAATTTTGCTCCATCGAAAACAAATGAATACCTTATTATAGAGTAATCAACTAATAGCAATTGATAGGCATTACTCGAAAGAATTTCTAAATATTGGTCAATTGTCAGAAAAGCCTTGCTGCTTACTGCACGTCCACTTTGATGGTTTCCCCATGTCAATTGCTGTCGTTTTTCGTTTATTATTCGATCCGGAGGATTATCATAAAGAACTATTCCCTTTGATTTTAATTCTTCCGTTGTACTTTTTATTTGGCTCGCAGTATGCTCAAAAACTCTATTCACCTTCATCTTCAGCAACTCCCAAAGCCGCTAGCAACGCTGATAATTCTGGCACAGAATTGCGGTCAATTTCTCCTTTTTGTAAGGCCTGAGTTAAATTAGCAATCGCCCGTTGTGTTTCTTTCAATTCCCTTTTCTCAGCTTCAGTTCTATCTCTATGAATTAGTCTCATTTTATCCAATTCTGGAATTGTTGGAATTTTAAACTTGAGTTCAAATTTACTGCTGACGCATTTTTCTATTTCTTTGATTAAACTAGCCATGTCGCTTGAATTACCACATAAACGAACCCATGCTCTAGACCTCGTAATAGCAGTGAATATTGTATTTCTGAGAGTAATCATTTCCGTCCCACGTGCACAATATTCCGAATTAACGATATAGACCATCGGCGCTTCGTTTCCTTTTGCGCGATAAATACTCGAACATGTTACATAGCCGTCTATTCTAAAGATATCTCTATCCGCATTCACGCCAGCCAAAATAGAGTTTATACCCTTATTTAAGAGGATATCTCGAAATATATTGTACTCACCCTTTGCAGTATACGCATCTGGAAATACCACAAGTATATCATCCGGATCCAATTCATCATCGTGTACATTTCTAAATATTTCCTGTGCGACCCATTCATATTGTTCGTATTTCCCATCAAAACACCTTGTTACTATAGCATCCTCTTCGCTGACCAAGTCTTTAAAATATTGCGGAGTTGCTGTTTCTTTTCGTTTAAGCGTAACATCGATACCGTAGTTCAATTCCCCATTAACAACACGATATCCAATATCCTCCCAAAGCTGTAAATCATTGAAAAGCTGAACAAGCCCCTCTTTTCTGTAGATACCAAATCCCAGACAATGTGCTAAAGTCAACGCCCACGGAGTATTCCGGTAGCAAATAGGTAATGTAATGTCTTGCCTCGCCTCATTTTCGCTATTTTGCAATTCTACCAACGGTCTTCCCTGATCATCTGCGCCAAACATTTCACTAACAGAAGGCATGGATCCTGTATTTAGATTCTGTAATTCATCATAGGCAAATACAATTCTTTTAGGATCTTTTGTGATCCGATAACAAAGCTTAAAAAAGCTTATCGGCATATCCTGGGCTTCATCTATTAAAATTGCATCATAGTATGGTCCTATATTATAAACTGTTTGATTTAAGACCTCGAGACAAACACCTTCAAATGCCTTATTTCTTCCATAACGAGCCACTGCGCCATTATAATTTAGAGCTGTTAAATTGCACTTTCGAGCATATTCCGAGTAGATACCCGTTTCGCTATCCGTACCCCATGCATGGATTACATGTAATTTTTCCCAGTCTGGCTTGTCTCCAATAAACTCATACGAGAAATTGGAGATCATATTCTTAATTTGTTGCGATAATGATCTTGTATAGAAAGTTACTGCTATATTCCACTCAGGATGTTGAGCATGTAAATAAGCCGCTTTTAGAGCTAAAACAACTGTCTTGCCAGAGCCAGCTAACCCTCGAATTCTTTGAGGCCCCTCTGGAATTTCAAAAGCAGCTTTTTTCTGCCACTCGTCCAAGTTAGCAATTTCCTTTTCAATTTTTTTGATTATGTTCCCCTTTGACCCCTCCTTTACTACGTTCCGTCTTCTTTTTTTGGGTTTCATGGACGAAATTTTCTGTAATGACTCACATAGCACAGAATAGTAGCTTTGATCCTCATCTGCCAGTTGTATAATTGATGTGCCCAGATTTTTACTATCACAATATACATGCTGGTCGTCAGATTCTGGATGTTTTTCTTGAGAAAAAATAGAAATAATCTTAGGCTCTATAACAACCTTCCTACCACGACGCAAAGATTCATATTTTGTTAATGTATTGATAATCTGGTAGTATAACAAATCTTGTGCATCTGCCGCGTTATCAAAATTACTTTCAAATATAAATGCTACTAATCCTTTTTCTTTTGTTATTAGCAATCCATCAACCATTATCACAGATTCACTTGTAGAAGATAGCGGATATCCTAAATACAGTGTTCCCGTATATTCGTCAATGTCATTTACTACAGCAACCAACTCGTTCGCCGCCACAATATTATTAATAATTCCTCGAACAACATCTATAGCCATGTGCTACTACTCCTCCTTAATCAAAACTAAAATTCTGCTACACAAGGAACTACGCAGTTTCTTATAGCTTTTTTGTGCATCATGCAAAAAACAAGTTTTTCTACATAGGCAGTCGCCTAATTGAACCGAGTGTCCTTATGTCGTTTGCTATAATCTGATAACAGACAATGCCTCTACCTATAAAACCATGCCCATCACAGGACATATCCATTCTCATTTTACCATAATAATCTATAAAATCAAAGATATTTTTATCTCTCTGCAAGAATTTTAAAGCATATACATACCAAGATTTCTCCCATGGGTAAAACTGCAAACCCGACTAAGCTGTATTATCGTCTGCCATTTGTTATTTTTCTTTAAGAAATTTACCTCTGCAAGGGATACAGATTTCGGATGTATCCTTCTCTCGACAAGTATTACATCTATGTGATGCTTGTCTGCAAATAATTATATGATAGCTCAGAGGAAGTATATATTCGGCCGAAATGGAATAATCTTTCATTTTCTAAAAGACTAATTAAAAGCAAATAGTTCTTCCACATCTTATTAGAATTAGAAAATACAATTATACAGATAGTCTACAAATACGGCACACAGAAATACGATAGCCTTTTGTGTTTATTTGCGCTATGCTCTGTTTCGGCATTGCAGACGGAACAGATGTATAAGAACCGATCACCATATTCCGGATAGGTTTCTGATGGAAATGCGACTTGTGTCTTTCTTCCGCAGATAGTGCATTCAGATTCGTAGTGTCTCAAAAAGTCAGCCTCCTTCAGATCTGTTTCTGACGGAACAAAATTGTTTCGCAGACGCGGTCTGCGATGAAGCCATGGTCTCTTGGGGCATAGTATTGGAGTGAGGGTTGCAGAAGCACCATGAGTTGGGCGCGAGTGAATTTGGGAATGGACAAGTGTTTTCCGTAAAGGGCTTCCATTGTTCTTATCTGACGGTTGAAGGTTGTTTGGAAGGGGCGGGCCTTAGCGGATGCGATCAATGCGTTAGGGGCAATATCTATTGCGCCGTACATGACATTGGAAAGTAAGCCGGCTCCTTGGTCAAAGATTGGGCAGTATTGGAAGCCTTTAGGGCTACGGATCACGGCGATGTTATTCAAGTGCCGATCGTCGTTCAGAACCATTCCGTCGATTTCAAACAGCAGAGTTAGATACTGTGGGAATTCCGAAAGTCCGGTCAGCTCAACTGTTGTTTCTGCCAAGTATATCATACGCTTTTTATCGCTGGGAAGCCGACCTAAATATTCAGCAACAGATTGTCCAAGATGCTGTTTGAACAGATGGCTTAGTGTAATAATGGAGCTATCGGGAGACAAGAAATTTGCACTGCTACAACCGTTTCTCTCCCGTCCATGTACATAGAGCCGTTCCATTTGATACCGTGCAAAGGAAAAGGGAGTATCCCTTTCAATGGTACTGTATTCCAAGAGTTGTGAGGTCAGCACCTCTGCCAGAGCCTCATAGCCGAACTGATCCAGCTTATACCAACGGCCTTCTTCCAGCCACTTCTCTTGATTCCCCTTGGAAGAGGTTTCTGCAATTTTTTGATCTGATACCAATTTTACAGTCATGGGAGCACCTCCACCTTAATCCAATGCTGATCCTCTGCCATTTTGCCGGAGGTCTTTTTTATAATCTCCAACGGATCGTATTCTGCAAGCCCCAAGGCTTCCAAATACTCTCTCAAGCCTCCTCGAGAACGGGAGATACAGCGACTTTCCAAAAAGTCCAAATAGTTTTGCCATGTTGGTTTTCCCATCCTACCGAAGGCCGTTTGCAAATAATCAGAACTGTAGTTTTCTATACAAACAGACTTAGAGCTGTAGTTAGCCGCAATTTTCGTACAAAGCTTGTCTGCATCGAAGTAGGACAGAAGAACAATCTTCTCTTCCAACGCACATCCTCTCCGGATAAAAGCATCTATATCTAATCGTTTTGAAATACGAATTTCTTTTCCGTCAAAGGATAGCTCCACTTGTCGGTCATTCTCCGTAATTCCCATTTCTTGTACCCACACCGAAGGTAAGGCAATCTTAAAAGTTTGAGAACCGCGGCCGGCTGTCCCTCCCGGTGCCTGGATAATCATATTCCCCAATCGTTCTTCCATAGTGTGCACCTCCTTTATTTTTAATATTATATCATATTCGTAACGAATAATCAACTTTTATATAATAACTCTTGCAGTTTCTATTTCAAATTATTATTTTCAAAGCGTACCATACTCCTTGAGAAGTATGTAAAAACAAAAACATGGACAGGGCGCTTTTCAGTGTTTCCTGTCCATATTTTCTTCTTATGTGATTTTTACTTGTGGCTGTTTTGTTTTTAGTTCGTAGATCGATGGTGACATGGTCTCCGTCTGTTAGGAACTACATTAGGATCAGGCGAAAATCAGCTCGTTGTTGATGATTTCGGTGACACGGGAGTGGATATTATTCATCCGGGCGACCCATTCCATTTGGTTGGTGGCTTTTAGGTCTTCGGTGATGCCTTCGGCGGTGGCGAATTGTTTTATGAGGCGGTCGTAGAGATCGGTTGCTTGGCGGTCTACTTCTTCTAAGTGAGGGGTGAGGGTTTCGTTCATTTGCATGATGGAGAAGAGGACTCGGCGGTGGTTTTTGAGGTAGTCATAGCGGCGGTGGCCCCAGATGCCGATATTAGGAGGCTTCGGGAGCTCTAATAGGGGAATGTAGTAGTCACCCTCGAGTTTGTAGGTCAGACCGGTTTTGGGATCGTAGATGATGTCTTGCATTTTGCGTTCCTCCTTTTGTGTTTGATGGTTTATTCTTCCGGCAGACTGTGAAAGGGTGCGGCGGTGGATACGAAGGTGTCATAGGCGAAGCTTGCTCCCAAGCGGAAGCCAAGGATGAAGCTGTCTAAAGTAGATTCTCCGTTGATGACATCCCATGCGTTTGAGAAGGCAACGAAGCTTTTCTTGTGGTCTTCCGGGAGGTTCTTT
>JAZSAO010000307.1:0-5071 GCA_045601945.1 Faecousia sp.
AGTGAGTCCCCTGTAAAGTTAGATCACATCAATCTCGTGAAAACACCAGGTGTCAAGAAGTACCATGAGCAGCCACGGATATTCCTTTCCTTCATCGATACCTTTGATTACATAAAACGGCACGATGATGAGTTGGAAAAGAAGGCAGCCGAAGGTCGTGTTTTCGTAAAATTCCTCGAAAATAAGGATAACTAAATATTTGCCTATTAAGAGTGCGCGAGAGATCAAGCTCGTTGGCCGCACAGCAACCTGCCATCCGGTAAGGTGCTAAAGCTTGACCGATAGGTTATCTCACGAACCTATCGGTAACGATGGGTTCGTTTTTTCTGCACTCTTTAGGATATAAATCAAAAAGGAGTGCATTATAATGCGAACAATCAGAAATCTCATTAATCAAGAAAAGAAGGTCTATATCCTTCTCCGCACCAGGGCTATCCAGTATCGGTTTATGAGCGATGCGGATCGGGAAGGTATAACCTCCGGGGATGGTGTGAAAGCCACCGAAAGAGCAGCCGAGGATATTATGGCGCTGAAGGCAGACGGTACTATCTGCTTCCTTGGCTGGGCAGGCCACATGTGCTATCACCACAGTAGGAATACGGCAATCCGTATCGACTATGAAAAGTACATTGACGGTGCGGAAGACTACATCATAACTGGATAAGACTCGTATCATTTCGGCAATAGACAGCGTTTATTGCCGAAATGATTTTTTTATGTTGTCGTAAATTTTCGACACCAGATGTGACACTTTTGAAAACCCTATTGCAAAGATCAAAAGAACCTGCTATAATGATGCTAACGGAAACGCACAGTTTCCAATAGATAGAGAGGTGCTACTATGAGATCAAAGAGCCTTGACATTATGACGAATATTAAGGAGTATGCGGAACGCTTCTACCTGGAACATGGTAGATCACCGTATAAGTCTGAAATCGCCGAGGAAATAGGCTTCACCAAGGGAACGGCAGCGAAATACCTCGCAGAGATGCGTGATAGGGGTATGATCGAATATGACGGTTATACCATCCACACCGAGGTTACTCGCAAGTATAACGGTGAAAAAGCCGGTGCTGCCATCTTGGATAGTTCCGTATCATGTGGCCCCTTGCAGCTCGAGGAAGAACGAGTCCTCGAGTATGTTAATCTTCCTGCAGCCATCTTCGGTGGCGGTGACTTCTTTATTCTCCGTGCCAACGGTGACTCCATGGTGGATGCTGGTATCGATGACGGCGACTGGATCGTTGTCAAGAAACAGAATACAGCCGAAGAAGGAGATATCATTGTCGCCCTCTCTGACGGTTGCAATAACTTAAAGTATTTCTACAGAAACAAGCGTAAGGGCTGTGCTATCCTCCGTTCTGCAAACGAAGCAAAGGGATATAAGGATATCGAGGTGTATGACCTTCAAATCCAGGGTGTCGCACAGAATGTCATAAAGGGATTGTGATCCCAATCAAAACAGGAGGTTCTAAAGTGGAGAAAGTATTTGTGAAGGTCGATTATCAGGTTCTTACTGGCGGCGCCATAAGACCTACCCGTATTCATTGGCATGATGGTCGCACTTGGAATATCGACAAGACTCTTCACTCTTGTACCTCCGAGCATGACTTCAAAGGAATTCGCTACACGGTACTTATCGGTAGTGCGGAAAAATATCTATACCGAATTGATGATCAGTGGTATGTGGAGTCAATTCAACCGGAGGTGGACACTGGATGAGAAGCTACATTTCATACGATGAGTTGGAAGAACTCGGTGAAACCATCGTAAGAGCATATATCAACAAAACTCGGCGATACAATGCCCTGTGCGTGGATATAGAAGGCTTGGTTACGGATTATTTAGGACTAACCGTAGTTTACGAAACCATCGCCGAAGACGATCCTAACAAGATCGCATTCCTTTCCAATGGCAAAAGACCTCTGCGTGTTATCCGTGACGGTAAGCGAGTGCAAGTAGTATTTCCGAAGAATACGGCGGTACTCGACAAGGTGTTGCTGAATGAAAACGAAAGCAGTCGCCGTAGATTTACGCTCGGACACGAAGGGGCGCATAGCATTATTGCCAAACAAAACCCTATGCAAGATGTGGGATGTTTTCATAATGAATTCGATCCCGAAAGACATTACACATTCGAAGAACAGAAAGAATTACTCTCCTTCTCTGAAGCCCAGGCCGACAGACTCTCGTCTGTCTTCTTAATGCCTCGCTTCATACTGGAAAAGGTTATGAAAAAATACAAGTGCGAAAAAGGACTGCCCATCTATGGCTGGAATGTCTTTGCCCCGGAAGACAAGATCAAACTCCGTAAGATGGCAGACTGTATGGGTGTTTCCTACCAGGCACTTGTCATCCGTCTTAAAACATTGGGATTGCTGATCCCACATGACCTTACCGAGTATTTGGAGAAGGGACTGCAGCTTGGAGGTGCGCAATGACACAAAACCAAGAAATCCTGTATGACAGCAGGTTTGGGAATCTCACACCGGAAGTTGCAGAAAAGATACGCAAATCCCGTGAAGAAGCAAAAAATCTGAAAGGCAGAACATTGAAGTGTCCCGTATGTGGTTTCCGCATTGAGGAAATCTACGGAATAACAGCAGGGATCGTCCATGTGAAATGCCGAAAGTGCAAGTTGGAAGAACCGCTGAATCTTGCCTATTTCAGAAGACTAAAGATGAAGAAAAGACTAATAAACCCGTATCATGTCGGGAAAATTAGTAGATAATTAGAACGAAACGGAGGTGTAAAAGTGAATAGGACATACCTTTGCATTGACCTCAAGAGCTTTTACGCCTCTGTGGAATGTATCGACCGAGGACTCGATCCGCTGACTACAAACCTCGTAGTGGCAGACCTCGGACGAACAGAGAAAACAATCTGCTTGGCGGTTACGCCCTCGCTGAAATCCTACGGTGTATCAGGACGAGCAAGGCTATATGAGGTCATTCAGAAGGTTGAAGAAGTTAATCGAGGACGAGCATACAAGGCCCCCGGCAGAAAGCTCGAAGGAGAATCGTATAACGACCCCGAACTCAAAAGCAATTCTTCTCTTGCCCTGGGGTATATCGTTGCTCCTCCACGCATGGCTCACTATATGGAAGTCAGCGCCAAGATCTACGATGTGTACCTCAAGCACATTGCTCCCGAGGATATCCATGTGTACTCCATCGATGAGGTGTTCATAGATTTGACCCACTACCTGGGATCACGCAAAATGAATGCCCATGAGATGGCACAGATGCTCATCAAGGATGTGCTTGCCACCACCGGCATCACCGCAACGGCAGGTATTGGAACAAATATGTACCTCGCTAAGATTGCGATGGACATTATGGCGAAGAAGATGCCGGCAGATGAAAATGGTGTCCGTATCGCCGAGCTTGACGAGATGACCTACAGAAAAGAACTGTGGGATCACAAACCGCTGACAGACTTTTGGATGGTCGGAAAAGGCATCGCCAAGAAGCTCGAGGACAACTATATGTTTACCATGGGCGATGTCGCCAGGACTTCCCATTATAACGAAGCGAAGCTGTTCAAGCTGTTCGGCGTTAATGCGGAACTGCTCATCGACAGAGCTTGGGGATGGGAGCCTACTACAATAGCCGAGATCAGAGCATACAAGCCTTCCTCCAACAGCCTAAGTGTAGGACAGGTTCTGCATTGCCCATACGACTATGACAAGGCAAAACTCATTGTCCGAGAGATGATCGATCAGCATGTGCTGGACCTGGTAGATAAGGGACTTGCCACAGATCAGATTGTCCTCACTATCGGATACGATATCGAGAACTTAACAGACCCCAAAATAAGCGCAAAATACCAGGGTGAGGTTACAACTGACCACTACGGTCGCAAAGTGCCGAAACACGCTCACGGCACGACCAATCTAAAGCGAAAAACATCATCCTCGCACATAATAACGGAAGCCACAATGGAACTATATGACCGGATCGTGGATAAGAATCTTCTTGTCCGCCGTATCACCATTGCAGCTTGCAAATTGGTGCGTGAGAGTGAAATCCCCCAGGAGCGAGAAGCCGAACAATTAACCCTCTTTGATGATCCCGAGGAACTACTGCGGAAAGCCCAAGAGGAAGAAGATGCTCTCGCCCAGGAGAAGAAAATGCAGAAAGCAATCTTGGAAATCAAGAAGCGATTCGGCAAGAACGCTATCCTCAAAGGAATGAATCTACAGGAAGGCGCGACAGCCAAGGATCGCAACGCCCAGGTGGGTGGACACAAGGCATAACCTATAAGAAAGAAGGGATACGATGGGTATTCAAATAGATGCTAACGGCATTATGATAGACTTTGCCGCAAGTGGTTATAGAAAGTCAAACAAGGATAATTGGGACGATTTGTGGTGCAAGTGCGATTTCTCGTTCCGGTCGGATAATTGGCTGAACTATAAGTCTGTAAGCAATGAGGTACTCCTCTCTTGTGAAATAGACGAATTGGAAAGATCTCTTACACAGCTTCTCGATGGCGAAATAACAGAGAAGAAAATGATTGAGCCAATCGAACCGGACTTTAAGTTCATACTTCACCCCGAGGAAGACCTGCGCAACAATCCAAACTATACCTATGTAAGACCTGGATATGAAATCCTTGACATTTACCTCGAATGGCGTGTGTATTTCTGGAACGAGGGATTGACGGATAACTATTTGACCGTTGTATTTGACAGAAATGATATAACTATGTTCCGTGACTACCTCAGAACTGTTATAAAGAAATAGGTGTATGTGATGACCAAAGCAGAAGAACTGTATGCGGATATCATAAACCTTCCGCATCACGAACTCACCACCCGTCAGAGGATGCCACTCATCAACCGTGCCGCCTCCTTTTCCCCCTTTGCAGCTCTCACCGGATATGATGAGGCCGTAAAGGAAACCGCAAGGCTGACGGATGCGAGGATCGAACTTGATGACAGCACAAAAATCATTCTGAGCGACAAACTCCAAATGGCAATGGAGATGGCAGATCAGGAACCGACTATCACGGTTACCTACTTCGTGCCGGATCAGAAGAAAGCCGGTGGTGCGTATGTGGACTATAC
>JAZSAO010000308.1:0-5291 GCA_045601945.1 Faecousia sp.
GGGTGTCCTCCCTACCCATCTTCTCACAAAGGCGAGCCTACAGAATTCCCCTTTTCTGTCCTGACCAAAACCATGCGTCGGGTCATGAACGACTACGGTGAAGGGATTCTGGCCCTCTCCGACGGCACAGGCTGTCAAGAATTGCGTGAAGCCATTTGTCAATATCTGGCTCGGAGTCGCGGAGTTCTTGTGTCCCCGGAGCAGGTAATTATCGGTTCCGGCTCCGAACATCTATATACCTTAGTCCTGAGCCTTTTAGGGAAGGACAGACACTATGCCATCGAGTCCCCCTCTTACCATAAGATCGAGCAAGTGTATCGCGCTTCCAACGTCCCTTTTTCCATGTTACCTCTGGGGGCGGAAGGCATTGAAAGCCGTGCCTTGTGGAACTGCAACGGAGATGTTCTCCACATTTCCCCCTATCGCAGCTATCCCAGTAACATCACTGCCTCCGCTTCCAAACGACACGAATATCTCTGCTGGGCAGCTAAGGCCGATCATTATATTATCGAAGACGATTTTCAATCGGAGTTTTCCCTATCCCGCAAGCCGGATGATACCTTGTTTTCTCAATCCTCCGATAACAACGTCATTTACATGAACAGCTTTTCCAAAACCATTTCTCCCTCTCTCCGCGTGGCCTATATGGTACTGCCACAGAGGCTCCTCCCCCTTTATCACGAGCGGTTGGGCTTCCTGTCCTGTACTGTACCGACTTTCCAGCAACTGGTTCTGGCCGCCCTGCTTCGTGGTGGAGAATTCGAACGGCACATTAACCGTGTCCGTCGTAAACTAAGGAGGTCCTTATGAAACGAATGCTAAAATATCTAAAGCCCTATACAGGCTCCCTGCTCCTTGCCATGGGGCTGATCTCCCTGTCCTCCTTCTGTGATCTGTTGCTCCCCACCCTAATGAGTAACATTCTCGATCACGGAATTCGGGAAAAGGATATGGGCTATATCTTAGGCTGTTGCTTGCAAATGCTCCTGACAGCCGGACTCAGTTTAGGCTGTATCCTCTGGGGTAGTAAGGTCTCCTCTAAAGTCGTTGCAGGCTTCTGTGGAGATCTGCGAAGTGATATTTTCCGCAAGGTCAACACCCTGTCCTTTGAGGAATTCGGCCATTGGGGAACTGCGGCACTGGTTACCCGCGCCACTCACGACGTTATGACCGTCAGCTGGGTCGCCTCCATGCTCTGCGGCACTGTTGCCACCATTCCCATGCTGTTTATAGGCGGTGTTGTTCTGGCTATGGCAAAGGACGTTGTCCTGTCCCTGATCCTGCTGGTCTTCATCCCTGTGATTCTGGTGATCGTCCTTTCCATCGGTCGAAAGGTTCTTCCCCTGTGGAAACGTTCCGACCTGTACATAGATCGGCAGAATGCCATTATGCGGGAACGTCTTCGGGGAATTCGTGTCATCCGTGCCTTCCGTTCGGAAAATCGGGAGCATGAGCGCATTGCAGAAGCCACAGAAGTCATGGCAGAAAACATTATCAAAGGCAATGTTGCCATGGGCATTCTCATGCCGGTGAGCCTGTTCCTCTTTAACGTCGCAACCGTTCTGATCGTATATTTCGGTGCCTTCCGCATGGGAAGCGGCTCTCTCAGCGCCGGTGATATTTTTGCCATCGTTCAGTATGTTACCATGGTCATGGGCGGTATTATGATGGGCTCCTTCGCCATGGTCATGTATCCCCATGCCAAGGTTGCCGCCGACCGTATCGGAGAAGTTTTTGATGCCGAGGGCACGGGAAACAACGCCGTAGGCAAGGATCATAAATTAGGCGGCTCCATCCGTTTCCAAAACGTCAGTTTCTCCTACGGTGGCTCCGAGGATGCAGTGAAAGACATTACCTTAGAGATTCAAACCGGGCAAAAGGTCGCCATTATCGGCGGTACCGGCAGCGGTAAGTCCACCTTGATCTCTCTCCTTTTGGGTTTCCGCAATCCCTGTAAGGGGGAATTGTTCTTTGACGGTGTCTCTGCCAAGGAGATCAGCAAAGCCGCTCTCCGCCGTGACATCAGTTCCGTTCTCCAAGGCTCTGCCATTTACACCGGCACCATCGGAGAAAATATCCGCATGGGAAAGGAAAATGCCACAGAAGCAGAACTTTCCCAAGCCGCAGAGATCGCCCAGCTTTCCTCCTTCATCGACGAATGCGGCGGTATGGACTACGAGATCACCCAAGCCGGCAAAAATCTGTCCGGTGGACAGAAACAACGACTTTCCATTGCCCGTGCCATTGTAAAAGAGGCTCCCATTTATATTTTCGATGACAGCTTCTCTGCCTTGGACTTCCTCACGGAGAAAAATCTCCGCACAGCCCTAAACGAAAAGATCCGCGGTAAGACCCAGATCGTTGTCACCCAGCGAATCACCTCCGCTATGAGTTCCGATCGGATCTTTGTAATGGATCGGGGTATTTTGGTCGATCAAGGCACCCACGAAGAACTTTTGAGCCGCTGCAAAATCTACCAAGAGATTTTTGCTTCCCAGACAGGAGGTGGCAAGGAATGAAAAAACAGCCCAATGACCGTATGATTCTCCGTTTGATCCGAGAAGCCAAGTCCATTCGTAAATGGTTGCTCCTTGCCTGCGTTCTTTGCGCTCTTATGATCGCCTGTTCCGTAGCTTCTCCCAAACTCTTAGGCTCCATCATAGACGTTCTTTATGACTACTGGAACGGTTCCCTTCAGGGAAGCATTACCCAAATGATCCTTCCCTCTCTCTGCCTGCTCCTTGGACTCTATGGGGGATACAGCCTCTTTGCCTATTTAAAAATGCTGCTGCTGAACAAAATCGTCAGCCGCCATTTCACCTGTTCTCTCCGCATCCGCATTTCCGACAAAATCAAGCGTCTGCCTGTATCCTATGTAGACCAGACCCCTGTTGGGGATGTTCTCTCCCGCATGACCGACGATGTTTCTACCGTGGGCAACTATATCCATCAAATCGTAGATATTTTAATGACGGGCTTCCTGAACATTATTGCCATCTGCGTTATGATGTTGCTGGAAGACTGGAGACTGGCTCTGCTGGTCATCGGTCTGACCCCCCTGTCTATTTGGCTGTCTGCCTATATTTCTTCCAAGAGTGAGAAGCATTTCCACGCCATGTTCAAGGAAGGCGGCAATCTCAACGCCCATGTAGAAGAAGCTTTTACCAATTTTGCAACCACCAAGGCCTACAATCTGGAAGCCTATACGGAAAAGAAGCACACCGCCATCAACGACCGTCGGAAGGATGCAGAAGCAAAGGCGAATTTTACCCGTTCCATTGTCAGACCCATTATCACCTTTTCCAATGCCGTTGCCTATATTGCCATCTGTCTCATTGGCGGCTGGCTCTTGATCTCCGGCAGAGTCTCCTCTGTTGGCGTTATCGTCACCATTTTGCTCTTTGCCAAGCAATTCGCCTCTCCCTTAGAGCAAATTGCCAACGGCTTGGGAGAAAGCCAGCACACCAAAGCCGCCGCCCGTCGTGTCTTTAAACTGCTGGATATGGAAGAAGAAGCAGATGCTCCCGGCAAACTCGCCAAAGAAGCAGAGGGCTATATCCGTTTTGAAAACGTAGATTTCTCCTACGATCCGGAAAGCCCCCTCATCGAAAATCTGAACATTGACGTAAAGAAGGGGCAGAACGTTGCCATTGTAGGCCCCACCGGTGCAGGAAAAACCACTATCGTGAACCTCCTGATGCGGTTCTACGATATCCAAAAAGGTCGGATCCTCATAGACGGCGTGGATTGCGCCACCCTGTCACGGGAAGAAATGCGGGATCAGTTTGCCATGGTGCTCCAAGACACATGGCTCTTCCGCGGCACCATCGCAGAAAACGTCGCCTACGGAAAGCCCGGTGCCACACGGGAGGAGATCATTGCCGCCTGTGACCGTGCCTATTGCGATCACTTTATCCGTACCTTGCCGGAGGGGTACGACACCCTTATCGGAGACGATATGAGCAATCTGTCCGGGGGTCAAAAACAGCTTCTGACCATCGCCCGTGCCATGCTGGCAGACCGTCGGCTGTTGATCCTTGACGAAGCCACATCTAATGTGGACACCCGTACAGAGATCCTCCTGCAAAAGGCCATGGACAACCTGATGAAAGAACGAACCTGCTTCGTCATCGCCCACCGTTTGTCTACCATCGTAGATTCCGACCTGATCTTAGTTCTGAACCACGGCAGGATCGTAGAGCAAGGCACCCACAAAGAACTCCTTGCCAAAAAGGGCTTCTACCACAAAATCTACACCAGCCAATACGCGATCTAACCCTTCCCAATGCCATAGTCAAAAGCGCCCCAAATACGTCCCCATACGAAAGGAGAACACTATGAAAAAACGCTTCCTTGCTTTATTGCTATGCTTCGTACTCCTATTGTCCATGCTGCCCACTGTTTCCGCAGCACCCACACCCACCACAGCCTTCAGCCTGAATGCCGATTATCGCTATACCCTGACCGGACTTCCCTTCTCAGCGGTTGTGCAAAACTTCTTTTTTGACGGTTCTACCCTGTATGTTACCCAGCATGGGGGATCCGGGATCACCTATCTGTCCCGCCTGACCATTCAGGGAGATAAAGCTGTCTATCAGGATCACATGACCCTGAAGGACTGCGGCAGGGGAGAATCTCTTGCGGGATATTATTACAACAATAAGCTGTATTTTTACCTTGGGTGTAAGGTGGACACGGCTGCAACCACCAACTATTCCATCCAGATCGCCCGTGTTCCCTATGAGGCAGGGAAAACCTACAACTACACCCAGCTGAACCGCTTCAATCACCTGAACTATGCTTCTAAGGATGGCTCTCGGTTGGGAACGGTGTATCGCATCAACGTCTGCGGTAACAGCCAGTATACTATTTTCCGTGTACAGACATCAGAAGGCTCGGTAACCTATTCCTGCTATGACACCAAGGGGCTAAATGCTCTGCTGGATGCCAGCCATTCTGTGGATCTTTCCCAGGCAGAGCCTCGAGGCAAGATCCTCTATTCCTTCACCCAAACCGGATCTGCCCAGATCGTCAGACCGAACAGTTCTTTCCAAGGGGTGGAGCTGGCATCCAAAAACGTGATCTTCACCTGCGGCGGTGCGGGAGATGTGGTTCCTATGATCGGCAAGATGAACAGTGCCGGTACTTATCAGTGTCAGGCTTCCATTTCCAACGTCGGCACATCTTCTATTAACGGTCTGCAGAGTCTGAACGGGAAGCTGTACTTTGCCATAGAGGGCAGTTCCCTAACAGATGGGCAGATGATCTATTCTATCGACTTGATCAACATG
>JAZSAO010000309.1:0-3557 GCA_045601945.1 Faecousia sp.
ATAACGATAGTGGGTGTCGTCAATTTTTTCCACTCGACCGCACCGTCTTTCCCGCTGCAACCGCTGTACAATAAAATGCTCCTCCGGCTCTACACGGATCTCAAATTCCACATGCTCCGTAGGATGGTTCCTCAGCTTATAATTTACTCCCCACATATACGGCTCTGCTTTGCGTAAATATTCCCGTAGAAAATCGAATCTCTCACAAGGCACCGTGATCCGAACATTCGATAAATGATCCAATCGGTAGGAATTCATACGCCCGACATCCTCACAATAGGCCATTAAATGCTGACGTCCGCTCTGTGCGCTTATGTAAATTTTTAGCGGAACCAGTCGCAAGGTACGCACTTTCCCTGTTCGCTTGCCTAAATTGTCTGCGATGACATAGGATTTTTTCTGCATAGCATCAAAGAGCGTTGCCAGAACATCGCTATCCATGGTCTGGGTCATATAATGATGCTTGAAGGAAAATATCGATTCCCTCTTTCTCTGCTTATCCTTCACAAAGGATCCTATGACACCGCAGGGCGCCACTTCGCTGAAAAAATCGACCACATCCTCCAAGGCAGAGAGATCCACATCTTCACTGCGGCTGTAGAGAACCTTCCGTCCTGCCTTTTCGATTCGGATAATGCCTTCATGGGCATATTCTTTCAACTTCTTACGTAAGGTAGACTCATCAAAAGCCATGGAAGAAGAGAGCCGTGCATCGATCTCTTCGATCAGTTCCGTTAGGGTTTTCTGAATTTCCGGAGAATGGAGAATATCAAAAATCGCAAAATGGAGAGTAATGTCTCCGTCTGTAAAACTCTTTGCCTTCCATGCCTTATAGAAGGGATTTTGCTTCACCACACGGGTATCTACAGACAGGAATACATTCTTACCCTCGGAGGTCTGGGTAAAGTGCATATATTCTCCCAACCAGCTTTCCAATCTCCGCCGTTCATCGTCGTAGGAACGGGCACTTTTGGCATCATATTCCCATCGACTCTTAAAGCCATAGACATAAAATTCTCGTATATAAGCACGAATTTTCTCAAAATTCTTGATCAGCTCACTGTATGCCACAAAATGCACCTCCTTCCCAATCGAACCGTATATATTATACACCAACAGAATATCATAAAGAGACAGGAAAGTAAAGGGCAGAAACTTTCTCATTCCCTCAGACTTTTACATCAATTTTACACCCATCGGATAACGAATTTTACATGATTGATGTAAAATAACCTTGGGATGCAGAACTACCCATATTATAAATTTCATTAAGAAACAGCGAGGTTAAAACATGAATATTTTTGACGTACTGACCCTAATCGGAGGACTATGCTTGTTCCTCTTCGGCATGAATCTCATGGGGGATGCACTGGAAAGAAGTGCCGGCAATAAGCTGGAAGTTATGATCGGCAAGCTGACCACCGGGAAGCTGGCAGGGCTTCTCACCGGACTCGGTGTTACCGCCGTGATCCAGAGTTCTTCCGCAACCACCGTTATGGTCGTTGGCTTTGTCAACTCCAAGCTTATGACTCTAAAACAGGCCATTCATGTAATCATGGGTGCCAATATCGGCACCACTGTTACAGCATGGATTTTGAGTCTCAGTGGCATTTCCGGAAGCAATCTGTTCCTAAAGCTACTGAAACCATCCTCCTTCACACCCATTCTCGCTCTGATCGGCATTGTTCTTGTGATGTTTACCAAGCAAAACAAGAAAAAAGATATCGGTGTTGTTCTCTTGGGCTTTGCTACCCTGATGTTCGGTATGGAGACCATGACCGATGCCGTTTCCGGTCTGAAGGACATCCCTGCTTTCCAAGAAATGTTCCTGATGTTCAAGAACCCCATTCTGGGCGTGATCGTCGGTGCTGTCCTAACCGCAGTGATCCAGTCCAGTTCCGCCTCTGTAGGTGTTCTCCAAGCCCTTGCTGTAACGGGTGCTGTTTCCTACGGTGCTGTCATTCCCATTATTATGGGTCAGAATATCGGCACCTGTATCACAGCCCTCCTTTCCTCTGTTGGCACCACCAAGAATGCAAAACGCGCCGCACTGGTTCACCTGTCCTTCAATGTAATCGGCACCGTAGTTTGTCTCACAGGATATGCCGCTGTCAACACATTCCTTTCCCCCACTCTCTTTGACGATCCCGCAACTTATGCCGGTATCGCAACTGCCCACTCCTTCTTTAACATTGCTTGCACTTTACTTCTCCTTCCCATGTCCGGTCTGCTGGAAAAGCTGGCATACAAGCTGATCCCCAACAACGAACAGGCAGAAACCGTCTCCGAACTGGACGAAAGACTCCTTGGCACTCCTGCGATCGCTTTGGAGTGCGCCCACAAGCTGACCCTTGATATGGCCAAAATCGCAACCACTGCCCTTACGAACAGCATTGCGTGTTTGAGTCACTACGACCAAGCCAAGGCAGAAGCCATTCGGGAAGCAGAGGAGCGAACCGATCATCTGGAAGACGTTATCGGAAGCTATCTTGTAAAGCTGAGTGCCAAACAACTGAACGAAAATGAAGGTGCCACAGCCTCCATGCTTCTGAAAGCCATCGGTGATTTCGAACGGATCTCTGACCACGGGGTCAACATTCTGGAGTCCGCGGAGGAAATGAAAGAAAAGGGCATTATCTTCTCCGATGCCGCAAAGCTGGAGCTGGATTCCCTCGCAAGGGCTACCTTAGAGATCGTTTCCCTTTCTTACCACGCTTTTATTGAAGAAAACGGAGATCGTGCTATCCTTGTTGAGCCGCTGGAGCAGGTGATCGACCGTATGAAAGAGTTGCTCCGCAGCAGACATATTGACCGACTCCGTGTGGGTAATTGCGGAATCGAAGTGGGCTTTGTGTGGAACGACCTGATCACCAATATGGAGCGGGTTGCCGACCACTGTTCCAACATTGCCGGCTGTATCATTGATCTGAAGAACCAACACATGAACCTCCACGAATCCCTGAAAACACTAAGAAGCGATAACGCATTCTACAAAGAAAAGTACACGGAATATACCAAGAAGTATATCTCCTTTGTATAAAGATCTATCGCCGCTTCCTATGGGAGCGGTGATTTTCTCTGAATACAGATCCGTGATTGCATTACGAGGTAAAATATGCTATACTCACTGTAGTCTTTCTGCAGTATTCCCTCTTGGCAAAGGAGTGAAACCATGATTTGGTGCGTTGATGATGACAATGCCATTCGAGAAATTGAAGTTTATACCTTGGAACAGACAGGATTTCCCGCCCGTAGCTTTCCTGATGGTCCTTCCATGTTGGAAGCATTGAAAACAGAGATCCCCGATCTGATCATTCTGGACGTCATGATGCCTGAATTAGACGGTATGGAGATTTTGAAAAAGCTACGAAACAATACAGCCTATCAAGACATTCCCGTAATCATGGCAACCGCAAAGGGTACGGAAATAGACAAGATCAGCGGCCTGAATTCCGGAGCGGATGACTATCTTGTGAAACCCTTCGGCGTTATGGAAATGGTAGCTCGTGTCAGAGCAGTTCTCCGCCGCACGGCAAAGCACACTCTCAACAATGTAC
>JAZSAO010000310.1:0-2226 GCA_045601945.1 Faecousia sp.
CTGATGAATATTGATATGGTGGGCAAGAATTTAGACCGCGGACAGGGCATGTGCGGAGCATCCTCCGGCAGCATTCCGACGGACGTTGGCCAGCCACTCATCCGTGTATCATCCATTACAGTAGGAGGTCGCTAATATGAACTATCAGGAATTTAAGCAGGCAGTGATTGCAGAGGCAAAGGCCCAAGGCATTGCTGATTACGAACTCTATTATCAGGCAGAGGAGAGTACCTCTGTCAGCACCTTCCGCCATGAGATCAACGAATTTACCGGCTGTATGGAAGGCGGCGTTTGCTTCCGTTGCATCGTCGGTGGCAAAATGGGCTATGCGTCCACAGAGTCCATGACTCCACAGGAAGCCAAGCGCATTGTTGCCGCCGCCGCTGAAAACGCCCTCTGTCTGGAAGTAGACGATCCGGTATTCCTTGTAGAAGGCGGTCAGACTTATACAGAAGTTTCACGTCAAGCCTACCCCCTCCCGACAACGGAAACCCTGATCCGTAAGACCCTCGATGCCGATCAGCTTCTCTATGCCGCTGATCCTAAGGTCATTGACGGATCTGTTGCAAAGGGATATTCCATCCATACGGAACTGGCTATTTATAACTCCAGAGGGCTGGATCTTCAGACCGCAAATGATATGTCTGCCCTGATGGTTGGTGCAGTTGTATCCGACGGGGCAGAAATGACCAACGATTATCAAATGAAAGTACAGGACCTGACTGCTATGGATATCCAAGCCCTGTGTCAAAAGGCGGCTAACACTGCCATTACGAAGCTGGGTGGAGACGTTCCTGTGACCGGCGTTTACCCTGTGATCTTCAATTCCGAAGCAATGTGCGATCTGCTGGCTACTTTTAGCACCGTATTCTCTGCGGAAACAGCCCAAAAGGGTCTGAGTAAGCTGGCAGGGAAAGAAGGAACCGTCGTTGCCTCTAAAGCCGTAACCATTGTAGACGATCCTTTCCACCCCGAAAATCCCGTTCCCAGCCCCTTTGATGCAGAAGGCTCTCCCACGTGTGTTAAGAACCTGGTGGAGGACGGGGAACTAAAGACCCTTCTTTACAATCTGAAAACCGCAGCCATCGCAGGGAAAAAGACTACCGGCAATGCCGCTAAGGGCTCCTATAAGTCTTCCATTGGTATCAGCCCCTTTACCATGTATCTGGCACCCGGTAACCTGACAGAAGAAGAACTCTTGCACCGTGCAGGCAATGGTATTTATATCGACTCTCTTGCAGGTCTTCATGCAGGCGCCAATGAGGTTTCGGGTGACTTCTCCCTCCAGAGCGCAGGCTATCTTATCGAAAACGGTAAAAAGACAGCGCATATTAAGTCTTTTACTGTAGCCGGGAATTTCTTTGACCTTTTGCAGAATATTTCTGCAGTTGCCGATAATTTTGAACTGCCCATGGCTATTTCCTCCAGAGCCTTCGGTTCTCCCTCTGTACTGGTAGATCATCTTTCTATTGCAGGGAAATAAGCAACCCCTCTTTTAAAACCCTTTATATTTTATCCTGTGAAATGGTAAGGTTTGTAGAGAATTTTTAAAAATGTTACAAAAAAATAAAATTTTTCATACAAATCTATTGATTTTTTCAGGAAAGGGGTGTATAATTTAGTGGAGCTTTTTCGGGTAGAGTGATATGTGTCCCTTTCTCGAACCAATAAATGATATCTCTGATGATACAGAAGCTTTAGATGTACGATTATATGAATTAGGAAGTAAGCGATTATGAAGAATGCAAAGAAACAATACCAAAAACCTGCCATGGCTTTCGAGGGCTTTCAGTTGTCCTGTGCTCTTGCCGGGGACTGCGATCTAAAACTGAATCATTATTCCTATCAATGCGCTGCGGATGAAAATGGCCTTGGTCTTGGTCCCAATGTAGAGGGTGAATTCTTTGATTACTTCAAATGCCAGACAGACCTGACGGGACCCGAATTGGACGACGGCGAAACTATCTGCTACCATGGGCCCGTCTATACTATGGGAAAGGTCTTCCTTGCATCCTAACATTACGACAAACAGAGCCTTTGGGTTGCATAACGCAGCCCAAAGGTTTTTTCCGTTCAAGAACCTATATCATCATGCACTTGTATGTTGATGGGTGTTCATAACGGACTAAGAAAAGAGTAGCCACAACGGAAAACCGTTATGACTACTCTTTGAATACATTGTATCACAGTTCTTGATGCTTTTCAATGAAATCGCGCGAGCGCGAT
>JAZSAO010000311.1:0-4987 GCA_045601945.1 Faecousia sp.
GGATATTTGCATGCAAAAAGGGGACGGTAAAAAAGCCCTAAATTCAAAATAAGGTAAAATATTCCCCGAGAAAACAGAAAGGTATTCCTGTTTTCTCGGGGAATTTCAAATTTTTACGAGGGATATTTTTGAAAAGAACGACTATTTTACAGCCACCCCCCCTTTTTTTCTTAAACGCTTTATAAAAATTTCTTGAACCAATTGCACCAAACATTTAACTAATGTACATTCTCGTTCTTAACTATATTCAACAACTTCTTCCGGTTCTTCCGGAATATTTAGAGCATAATTAAACATAATTGATTCTTCCGGATGTATATAGAGAGAAAAAATGAGGGGGATTGTTTGTTGCTGATCTGTGATTGAAATCGCTATGGAACACTGATCGGGAACGGGAAATGCAGAAATATCCGTAGATTCACCGGTACTCATTGCATAGAGCGTATTCAATGCTTCGCAGAAACGAAAGGAAATCAGCTCTTGAAGTGCGGAAACTGAGGTATTACGGTTGCCGTCTGTAAAGCTGTTAGAAAAAAGTTCTTCCCAAGGTGCACCGGAGGAATGAATGGAACAACGCATGATAATGCCACTTGCTTCATCTATATCAATGAAACAATGACACATTCCATTGAGAACCATTTCAATAGACCATATGGGGACGGTGGTTCCGCTTTCGAACCATGCATATCGGTACTCTATGATATACCCGGTAACTTCGGTTTCCAGTTCAAACAGAAGATCAAGAAAACTTTTGGCGTGTGTATAGACCCAGGATGTATCTGTAGCAGGCGAGATGCTTTGAGGTAAAAGAAGAGCAGGGTCGGTTGCAAACAGTTCTAACTTTTCGGCAATTTCTTCTGCTGAGTTTTTGGAATCGACATGAGTACCTTTATCATCGTTCCAATGCAGTTTAGGTTCGGAAAGATCAATTGTTTGCACAGCGTCGAGAATGCTATCTTGCCTATTGAGCCAGAGTTCCGGGACGGCCAGACCTACAATTATTGCCAATATAAAAAGAAGAATTGCAAATACTCGCTTCATATCCTTCCTCCTTTCAGAAGAACGCTGACACAGGTCCCTTTTCCGGGCATGCTCTCAAATTTAAGATGCCCGTCGTGATAGTGGATGATCTCTCTACACAAACTCAAGCCAAGGCCTGCGCCACCTTGTGCTCGGGATCGTGATTTGTCTACTCTGTAAAAAGCCTCTGTTAGATGGGACAATACCTCGGCAGGCATTCCACAACCGTTATCTACAATGCGAATACGGCAGGTATCATTGGGATAATCAACTGATACGAAAATCGTTCCGCCTTGCTCCATGGCTTTTCGGGCGTTATCCATTAGATTTGTCAGTACGGATGTCATTAACTCGGTATCAATAGACCAAGATCCCGGCTGTGTGTGACATTCTAAACGGATGCCGGACTTTTCATACATGGGGCGTAGTTGCTTAACTACGCCTACCACAAACTTGTCCACTTCTACAGGCTCAAGTTCCGGCATTTCGTGTTTTGCCAAGTGGAGCTGTAATAGCTTTCTCGACAGGCTCTCCAACCGTTTCCCTTCGGTGAAAATATAATTTGTAGCGTCTTGTGCGTCTCTTTCGTCCAGCGATTGTGTTCTCAGTAAATCGGCATATCCGATAATAGAGGTCATGGGGGTTTTTAATTCATGTGCAAAACTTCCCATAAAACGTTCTTGCGCCGCCATGGTATTTTCCATATCGGTGATGCTCTGTTCAAGGCGATCTGCCATATCATCAAAATCCGTTGCGAGTTGACCGATTTCGTCTTTGGATTTTGTATGTAATCGAACGGATAGATTCCCCCTCGTCATTTGTCTGGTTGCCCGAGAAAGCTTCCTAAGATGGTTTGTTAGTGCAACGGATACCATGACACTCAACAAACTACCTGCTGTCAAGGAGATAAGAAATACTTTACGGAAAGCAGATAGCATCCTATCACGTGACTCGTAAACATGAGTAATATCTCCGGAAATGGCGACTAATAGTCGATCATTGTCCACTGTAATACCGGCACAGAGATAAATGCAGTGTTTAGAGTTGCTTGCTTCTATTACGGATATCTGACATTCCCCAAAGGCCGGTGCCTTAGGCTCTACAGGAAGGTCTTCACCTTTTCTGTATATCTCTGTATCGTTTAGATACAGTCTGACATAATTCCAATCTAAGACTTCTTGCATCTGCTGAAAGGTTTCTTTTGCAACATCCTTAGGTTCCTTGCCTTTGGCATTTTCTATTGCTGTTTCCAATACTGAGGCTGTGATACGGTAGCTCTGTAGTAGGTTTTCCTTTTCTCGGCTTAATGCACCAGAAAAGGAAAACCATATTAGCATGGTTCCACCTATACCCAAAGACAAGACCAAAATCCATACCATACAGAGGGTTATTTTTGTTCTGAACTTCATTTATGCCTCCAATCGGTAACCGACTTTGTTTACGGCTTTTAATATCTTTTCCCAACCGACCTTTTTTCTAAGTCTTTGAATATGGAGATCCACCGTCTTGCTTCCGTACGGAAAATCTTCATTCCAAACCCGTTCGTAAATCGTTTCCCGATACAAAGCAACATTGGGATTACGGGCAAACAGAAGGAGAAGATCGTATTCCTTTTTGGTAAGGTTTACTTCTGTATCGTTTCTCAAAACGGTCATGGCGACTGTGTCTATTATGATCCCACCGATCTCTATGAGCTCGGTGGTTTTGTTGTATCTCCGAAGAACAACTTCTACTCTGGCAAGCAATTCCAATATTTCAAAAGGCTTTATAATATAGTCATCTGCACCCATGCGGAGCCCCTTTACTCGATCCGATACAGCATTCATTGCTGTAATGAAAATAACAGGGATCCCCATAGGATGAATATATTCCATAAGAGAAAAACCGTCGATTTGAGGGAGCATTACATCAAGCAGTATGAGATCATAGCTGCGGTTTTCAATATAATTGAGTGCTTCTGAACCGTCGTATGCACAATCACAGCTATATCCGGCTCGTTTTAGGCTGACACGGATAAGATTTGAGATGGGTTTTTCATCTTCAACAATTAGAATGTGTATCATATATTTTCACCTCTATATTAGAGTACATCAGTCCGGCATCAAAATGGCATATTTATGATTATTTTATCACAGTTTTTTGAAAGATGCCACAATCTTGATGGGGTGTTGCCGTTTTGATGCTTTTTGCGGCTATGATAACGCCCAAAGAGGTGAACAAGAATGACAGAATATATAGATTTGGAAAACGCACAGGAATTGGATGTGTTTGTAACAAACCATCCGAAGGGTCATTATATGCAGACCTCATATTATGGAAAAAGCCGTGGGGACTATGAATGGAATGGGATTATGATTCGTGACTCTGAGGGAAATATCATTGCATCCATAGCACTACATTCTTATCCTTCGCCTTATATAAAAAAACGACTTTTCTATGCACCACGGGGGCCGGTATGTAGCAATGCCGAACAGTTTCGTCAGATTCTATTGGCCGCAAAAGTATATTGCAAAGAACACAATGGTTATTTACTTCGCATTGACCCTCCCATTCTTGTGGATGAAGATTTGTTTAGACAAGAGGGTAAAAGACTAAAATTCCGCTTTAATCCAAAGAATGATTACTCGACCTATCAACCGAAATGCGTCTATCAAACCGAGCTTACCGGGCTGACAGAGGATGAGCTTTTATGTCGTTTTCATCCCAAAACCAGATATAACATTCGTCTTGCTCAGCGGAGAGATGTTACGATCCGAAAAGGTGGATTATCTGATATTCCTGTATTCTACAGGATGATGGAGGAAACGGGAAAACGAGATGGCTTTCATTGTAGGAGTGGAAAATTTTATAAAGATTTTTTGCGCGGCATGGGTGACAATGCTCAGATGTTCCTTGCGCAGAAAGACGGGCAAGTTTTAGGAGGTGCTATTGCGGTAGTTTTAGGAAAGAAAGCTTGGTATTCCTACGGATGCTCTTTCTCAAAAGGTCGGGAAAATATGCCAAACTATTTATTGCAATGGGAAATGATGCGGCATGCTCTAAAATGCGGCTGTGAAATATACGATTTCCGAGGTGTGGAAGGAAAACCCGATATAGACAATCCTCACTACGGATTACATAGATTCAAACAAGGCTTTTCTGCAAGGTTTGTGGAATATCTGGGGGAGATGGACTATATTTTGTCACCCCTTTCAGCTGGGCTGATCAAATGGAAAAGAAAATTCAGTTCCATAGTAAACTACAGAAAAAATAGGAGCGGAGATAGATGAGAAGAATTGGAACCTACAGAAACAAACAATTCAATAAGTTTTATACTGTTTCTTGATAAAATGGTTAGAAAACCATTTTATCGCAGGATAAATATCTTGCAACGCCTTAGGCGGAAGAAACAGTATTACAGGTTATTTCTTGGCGGCAAGGCCGCCATGCCGCTTATTAGCGGCATAATAAAACGGTCAATCCGTTTTATTAGAAATAAGTATCAGGTGGGTCCCGGAGGATATAGGGGGAATTCGTTAAAAGAGCGACCTTTGTCAAAAATAGCAAGGTCGCTCTTTTTAAGTGTTTGGTGGATTACAGCTTTTTGTGCAGAAGATGTAAGGCTAATAATGGATGTTGCTCAAAGCCCTCTTTGGGATATTCCTGTTGGAATCGCTCGTACTCATGGAGCAAGAAAGGGATTTCTCCCTCCATATCGTCTCAAAAGGGAAGTTCTTCTGAATCGTCTTCGTCAATATGGTTCTCGTCGTAGTAGCTGTCGGAGGGTGTCAAAAACAAACGATCCACATCAAAGGCGGAAGGATCCGCCTGCACATAGCATCTTCTTAGACTCCGCCTATAGCTGTCGAAATCATACAGTTCCTTCAGCGCTTCCAATATCTCATAGGCAGCAGGACAGATGGATACAGCATCCAGCACACTGTACAGACTGTACAGCCGATCCGGTTGATCGGTGTAGGGGAATTTC
>JAZSAO010000312.1:0-4723 GCA_045601945.1 Faecousia sp.
GGGTTATCTGATGAATAAAACCAACCTGCAAGTTATCTTCAAGAAATACATAGACAACTTTGAATTCTTAAATAACAGTGAGAATGATGAAACATACAAATGGGAGATTGCACAGGCGTTCCAGGCCTTCGACCTTGATGCGGATGACTTTGCTGAAATGCTGACCCACCTGTGGAAACTCACTTCCAACCTTATTGACAGCTCACAGCAACTCCCGTTCTATGCCATGGTTGATTATGCAAGAAAAGAGCCGGAAACAGTAAGAGAGATGTTCAAAAAACTCTATGCAGACGAGCATCTGGACTGCG
This sequence comes from Faecousia sp., assembly GCA_045601945.1. Lineage (GTDB taxonomy): Bacteria > Bacillota > Clostridia > Oscillospirales > Oscillospiraceae > JAZOXB01. The sequence goes on from JAZSAO010000312.1 coordinate 309, forward strand.
ATACGAAGCAAAAGACAATAAACGAATTCATTGGTGCAAGCGAAGAATTGCGCATGAAGTATTATCCCGACAGCAGACTGTATATCAACAATCAGCGCTCTGTCATGATGTATCTGTTCCTTCGCTACCCCGAAAGCAATTACGGATATAAGGCAAGCCAGGCAAAGAGTTTTGCTGACTGCATCGAGTTCTATGATGATTGGGGCCCGATGACGGACTTTAGACTTGATATTTTCTATCGCATGTGCGATCAACTCATCGAGGAAATCAAGGCGAATGAGGCGCTTGTAGCAACGCACAAAAGCCGCTTTGAAAATACAGATCGCAACCTATATCCCGATGAGAACTACCATATCCTTGCGCTCGATATCATTTATACCTCCCAAGCCTATAACTTGTATGGAGATATGACCTTTGCACCTATTACTGCCCAGGCGAGAAAACTCCATTTTGAAAGAGTATCCAAAGCAAAAGAACTTGCGGATGCGGTTGAGAAAGCGAAAGAAGCTGTTGAAGCACTTGCTCAGGCAAAGGAATATCTTGATATTAAGCTAACCGAGGGCGTAAAGGTCAAACATCGGATGTTTGGCGAAGGATCTGTTGAGAAGTGTACAGGGACAATTGTCTCGGTTTATTTCCCGAAATTAAATGAAACAAAACATCTTGGGCTTGTTGTAGCCGTAGGAAATGGTTTGCTGACTCTTGAATCTGAGGAAGCGACTTCCACTCTCAAGGAGTTTCTGCCGGTGCTTAGTAAGGAACAAGATATTCCTAAAAACCTTGCCCGAGCAATTGAGGAATTGCAACCGTATTTAGAATACCTTGATTGAGTATATAAACCAGGAGGTGGATGCATATGGATAAGCAGCCATATGACTATGTGAAAGCGGAAAGAAAATACGGAAATCTGTTAGGACTAATCATTATTCTGTTTCTCTTCTCCGTTATAATCATTCTTTTTGCGATTATAGGATTGATTGCAGCTCTGCCTCTTGGCCTTATCATTGTTGGCCTGCTCGTCCTGTATTATTGGTGGGTATCAAAACTCATTAAGAAAGCAAAACTTCTCAAGCAAGAGATAAGCCTTAATAAGCCGAACCTACCCAACGGCGGTGGTGTGCTTGGTAATACGGTATATTGTTTTGTTTCTCCTTATTCTACAAGGGACACAGTCGAGCTTATCTGCAAGGCACTTCCTTCTGTATGCGGTGTCATAAAAGAAAAGAATGATAGCCGAGGATATATTAAGGCAAAGATACCCGTAAAGAGAAATAAAGTAGATGTGGAGTTCTACATCAAAAGAGCAGAACAAAACTGCAATGTGCGTGTTCTTTGGAAGAAGATGGCCGATGATTATGTGTGGGATGTATTCCTCACAACGCTCCATCAACTCACGGACAACGCTGATCTGGCAGTAACATGTGCCAACGGTGATCCCTATGCTATTGCTTTGCTCTACCTGGGCGGCGAGCTGGAGGAAGTTCAAATTTCTCGAACCGTTCACAAAACCTCCATTATGGGAGCATTGGTTGGTGGCGCATTGTTTGGCGATGCAGGATTTGTATTAGGTGGCATGTCCGGTCCTACAAGAACCTATGGACATTCCTATGAAAGATTTGCTGATTCGCAGCTCGTCAGAATCATGTATAACAACGGAAGAATTTGGGAAGGTACACTCAAAAAAGGAAGCAAGCTATATAACGATATTATGGTCAATTTTGCCGATTAATTGATCAGGAAGGGAGAAACACATGAAGGAACGAATCCATGCATTCGCTAACCATTACTTTGATATTTTTCGTGATCCCAAAGCAACTAACTTTCAAGTTGAGGAAGGCTTTGCTGAAAAGTGTTTCGCCCTTGGTTTTGAGATGGATAGTGGAAGCTCCTTCTGCGAGAAGTATCCCAAAGCATTCAATGACTACTCTGAGCTTGACAAGATTATTGAGGAAATAGATGATCCCCAATTCCTCGGCACAGCAATCTTTTCACAATGGAGGTATATCACACACTGGTCATACTGCTCTCATCCTTTGGACGAGCAGTACAGACCCTGGTTTATAACTGCATTCGGAAGACTCGTTACGATCACATCCGAGGATAACTCGCCTCCATATATTTTTCACGGAAATGTAAAGAAGGTTAAAATCCATTCAAATAATATGGGATATGGTTTCCTTCCAAGAGAAGGGACAGAAGTCGAACAACACCTCACGATAACAGATGACGGTCGAGTTTGGCTTACACGCTATGCCATAAGCGAAGATTTAAACTTCGCAAAATTAACGAAGACAGAACAACGGCAGTTTAAGATTTCCGCTGATAAGGCAAAGTTCTTGCTCGATAAATACACCAAATACTTTCGAGATGAGTATGAGATTTCCTTTGCCACCGATGTGGGAAGCTTTGAGATGCAGATTACAGATGATGAAGGGAAAACAGCTTATTTCATCGGCCCCTTGATCTGTGAGTTTGAAGTAGACGGTTATGACCTTTCGCAGCTTACAAGAGATACTGTAGAAGATCAAACACTCTTTGTCTTCGACAACAACGAATTTGAGCGCATTGAACGGATTACTATTGATCACGAGCATAAGAAAAAGATCGTGGCAGCAGATGGTCAAGTAGTTACATGGAATCCGACTAATCATATCGTTATTGATCGCAAAACGGATACAATCGAGTACACATACAAGATTGGGACGGAGTGTGATGTAACGAGAAAATACCATGTGGCACAAGGTGTGTCGAATTTCTTGGATGAGCTTGAATATCAAAACCTTTTTGTTGAGTTTGAAGAAAAGGAATCGGATGCCATCATCCCCGTAGATGATGAGGCCACTTATACTGCAACGGTAGATTTCTTGCGTGGCCCGTCAAGAATTATCGCCGGTAGGTATGATAAGCAAGGACTTCCGATTGACTGGCCGGAGTTCATAGAAGACCTGTATAACTTTATGTCTTTCTATGGATTCGGAGAAATGTTTGACGAAAAGCAGTACGGACGAACCTACAGAAAGACGAATGATTATATTTTCCTAAGTGTCCGGTTCGGTGAATATGGGAAGACATACTACTACCTAACGGAAGACGATACTATTCAGGTAGGAGATCAAGTTGTTGTTCCTGTGGGCAGCGAAGGAAAAGAACGCATAGTGGAAGTGGCAATGAAGGAATACTATTCATCCGATAGAGTTCCGATGCCAATTGAAAAGGTAAAAAGCATCGTTGGAAAATTCATTCGCCCCGAAGAAAACGATAAGGGAGAAATGATGATATACTGCCCTATGTGCGAATGTGAAATCAGCGCGGATACCTGCTATGACATTCTCTATGATCCTCTTGTCAAGGAAGTCCCAGGCACAATCACCGAGGAAAAGATGAAGGAACGGTACGAGTTTTGCAGCTTCTGCAAGTATAACGATGAGTAAGGTGAGGACAATGGATAAGGATACTACACAGAAAGTCTTGGAACAGAATCAGAAAAAGATCGCAAAAATCCTTCGTCAGAATGGTGTTGATCCGAACAATGTCCCTCCTTTGACCGGCACCTCTGAAGAACGCAGCCGTCAGAGAACAGCAGAGGTTTTGGCAAATAACCAAAAGCGCATTAACAAGATTATGAGAAAGTACAGGTAAGATCTATGTATGTGAAACCAATAGAGGGATCACCGAAACCTGCCTTCATAAAAGTATTTGAAACTTTTGAAGAAATCGCAATGGTGCTTCTTCTCGAGGATCAGTTCCATGACGGTGAAGTTATGGAGATAAAGCAAGAAGATGGAATCTTTGAAATAGGACTGCTTCATGAAAGTACATATTTCACCATCAAATGCTCAAACACAGTATCGCAAAGCATGTACTTCAATTTGGATAACAGATGGGTATATGAGATATCTATTGAGAAGAAAGGTGATAATCTCCTTCTCCTTGTAGATGAACAGGCCATCAGGATCGAAGCAAAGAACATAATCATTGAAGAAGTGATCAGACCCGAGCGAGCTACCTATACAGAGGAAGAACTCCAGGCAATCGACACAAAAGCAGAAAACCCCGAGGTATATGTGCGCTGTCCTCGATGCGGAAAGGAACTGCACTATAGAGCCGTAGGTAATTCATATGAGATCAGGTGTTATACCGAAGGCTGTATCAAGGCAACATCCCGAGGAATTTAGGAGAATGAATATGACAGACAATTTCACCGTTACAAAGACGGAAAAGGAAACCAAAACAGGAAGAACAATCACGATTGATATTAAGCGCAATGACAATGGAAGCAAGACCATAAGTGGTGATATAGAGGATGTTGTTGCCGAATTGAAACAATTATCAGATCAGAAAAACGATTGAGGTCAAGAATGAGAAGAACAGAACTATTTAGTGGAAATGGAGTAAGAGAATACACCGCAGGGATA
>JAZSAO010000313.1:0-3598 GCA_045601945.1 Faecousia sp.
GTAAGCACCTAAAATTTGAAGAAATCTATCCTAGTAGGCACCGTTTTCTGCTCATCATCCTACGGACTCGGTACTTTAGGGGTAATCCCTACTGCCCTCTCCGCCCTTTGGGCACCTCTCCCATTGGAGAGGCAAGGGCTGATTCTGATTTGGTAAACAGTGCGATAAACTGTGATTTAAACTACAGAGAATGATCCTTTCGGCAAATTAGAAAATGGGAAATTGCGTCGTACCAACGCAATTTCCCATTGTGTTTTATGAAAATTTTCATGGGTAGGGTAGGAGGGATCAGACGTTAAACAGGAAGTTTACAATATCTCCGTCTTTCATAACATATTCCTTGCCTTCGCTACGGAAGAGACCCTTTGCCTTAGCATTGGCTACGGTACCGCAGGCAACCAGATCGTCAAAAGCAACGGTTTCCGCACGGATAAAGCCACGCTCGATATCACTATGGATTTTACCGGCAGCCCGAGGAGCCTTGGTGCCTTTGGTGATGGTCCATGCACGGACTTCATCCTCGCCACCGGTGAGGAAGGAAATGTAGCCCAACAGATCATAGCTGGCGTGGATCAGACGATCCAGACCTCTTTCGGTCAGACCCAGTTCTTCCATGAACATGGCGGCATCTTCGTCGTCCATTTCCATGATTTCTTCTTCAAATTTTGCGGCTACGGGAAGAACGGCGGCACCTTGGTCTGCGGCAATCGCAGCCAGAGCCTTATACTGGGGATGGTCTGCATAATTTGCGATGTCGTCTTCTGCCATATTGGCAACATAGATCACGGGCTTTACGCTTAGGAGACCACCATCCTGAAGGATGTCTTTATCTTCTTCGGTGAACTCATAGGTAGCTGCAGGTTTGCCTTCCAGAAGGTGATCCAGTAGACCTTTGCACATTTCGATTTCACGCTTTGCTTTCTTTTCACCGCTCTTTGCGGCTTTGTTGGCTTTGTCCAAACGACGTTCGACGACTTCGATATCGGCTAAGATAAGTTCTACTGCCAGATTGTCTGCATCACGGGCGGCGTCTGCAGGTTCGGTGAACATTTCGTCATTTTCGAAGCAACGGACGATGTGTACCAGCGCATCAACCAAACGGATGGTTTGGAGATAAGCGTTACCTCTGCCACCGCCTTTTTTAATACCGACGACGTCAACAAAATCAATGGTAGCCGGGGTAGTCTTTTTGGGATGGTAGTATTCCGTGAGCCAATCTAAACGAGAGTCGGGGACTTTTGCCTGTCCGATGTTGGGTTTTGCAGCGGCGTTGGAGTAGGCTCCGGTCTCGGCATGGGAGCCGGTGAGGGCATTAAACAGAGTAGATTTGCCGACATTGGGCAATCCGACGATTCCTAATTTCATAGTTTCATTCTCCTTGCTTTTATCTTTTGGGGTTCTCCCATAAGTTTGAGAAAAACTTTACAACGCTGTGATTATATCACAGATTTCTGTGTTTCACAAGTACTTTCAGCCCCTCTTTATTGAAAAATAGGCAGTCTCCCTGTCGATAGAAGGGGGACTGCCTATGAAAGACAGTATCAATGATCGACTTTGCGCTTTCTGCGATGGTACAGACGGGCTAAACCACCTTCGGAGGTCTCCCGGAAATGGTCGCTGATATGTTCACCGGTTTCTTTCATGGTGCGGACAACCATATCAAAGCTAATGTTTCTGGTGCCTTTCAATAAAGTAGAGAGATTAAAAGCATCCATGGCACGTTTTGCGGCGACAGCGTTTCTCTCGATACAAGGAACTTGTACAAGACCGCAAATAGGATCGCAGGTCAGACCTAACTGATGTTCCATTGCGATTTCTGCGGCATATTCGATCTGTCCCAATTCCATGTTGTATGTTTCGCAAAGGGCAGCGGCAGCCATGGAGCAGGCAGTGCCGATTTCTGCTTGACAACCGCATTCGGCACCGGAGACAGAAGCATTTCGCTTTACAAGAGCACCGAACAGACCGGCAACAGCCAGTGCTTCCAGAATCTTTTCGTCAGGAAGATCATGGGTCAACTGCATATAACGTAAAACCGCGGGCAGAACTCCGGCGGACCCACAAGTAGGTGCGGTAACGATAACACCGTTGTCTGCGTTTTCTTCTGCTACGGCATAAGCAAAAGAACAGATCATACGCAGTTCCATAAGCTGAGGACGTTCATTTGGGACGATATTTTCGTACATAGTTTTTGCCTTGCGTTCCAACTGTAAGCCACCGGGAAGAATACCGGAGGTGTGGATGCCGCGATCGATAGAGGCTTTCATCGTCTCCCAGATCACAGCAAGGAAATCCCAGATTTCAGGGCCTTCGTTCAGTTCAACGTATTCCGGAAGAGAAATGTAACGCCATTTGCAAAACTGGGTGATCTCAGCAAAAGAATTTTCGGGATAAACATCTTCGCTAAACGTATCATTGTATTTTCCCTCGTCGCCTACGATCTGAATATCACCGCCGCCGATTGAGAGAACGCGCATGGAAGAAAGTTCCTCGCCGTCTTCGTTATAGGCAAAGAGATCCAAAGTATTGGGGTGGGGGACCGGTTCGGTGGAATCGGAGAAAATGACTTCGGTTCGGTTCTTTCCCAAAACTTCGTATAAAACACGATCTGTACCGTGTCCGCTTCCGGTCTTGCTTAGGGAAGCATAAAGAATAACGCGGAAGGAACTTGCGTTAGGATTTTGTTTCAGAAAGATTTTTGCAGCGCGTTCCGGTCCCATGGTATGGGAACTGGAGGGACCCTTTCCGATCTTAAATACATCACGTATGGATTTCATATGGTTCACCTCTTTGTAATTATATGGAAATTATATCACAGATTTCATGAAATTACAATTGCAATTTCGTGGGAATGGGTTCCGGTAGCCAATTAAATTTGAATAGTTTTGCTCCTCCCTAAAAAATTGTATGCAATATTGATACAGATAGAGGGAGAACTGTGAATGAATATTTGTATAACAGAGATCATAAAAGCCATGAAATATGAAAAGAAAAAATTGAAAAAATTTTTGTGAATTCTCTCAAAAAACATTGACAAAATTCGTGAATAGTGCTATAATTCTTACTCGTGTGAGACTGTTTAATTATTGTTCTCATAATATGCGGTTTTATGGTGAAATGTCCCCATTGGCGGAAATGCCCCATATTCTGAGACTGCGATTTGAATGATTTAAACAGTAAATGATTTAAGAGGTGTATAAAGTGCTTGATGAGCTAAAGACCGCATCTTCCAAGGTGGTCGGGATCAAGCAGTTGCGCAAAGCCCTTTCCACAGGTGCCGCGAAAAAGGTCTATCTTGCAGAGGATGCAGATCCAATGCTTACGGAACCGATCGCAGAGGCCTGTAAGGAAACCGGAACAGCCATAGAGTACGTAGAGACCATGAAACAACTTGGTGCGGCCTGTGCGATTTCTGTTTCTGCTGCAGCGGCGGCGATCCTTTAAACTCATTTTCAGGATAATATATTTCGATATATTATGTAATTATTGTATCCAACGGAATATTTTAGGATATTTCGGGATAATATAAATGCTGGAAACAGCAATATCAAAAGAAAGGAGAAAAACATGCCTACTTTTAATCAGCTGGTCAGAAAGG
>JAZSAO010000314.1:0-2547 GCA_045601945.1 Faecousia sp.
CGACAAACGAAAATTGCACGTAATCAGGCTCTCTTGAGGGATTTCCCCCAAGAGAGCCTGATGCTTTAAGGTGTAGTTTTCGGGATCAATTTGCAAAGTAGGCTTTTGCGCTGTCGGAGTAGGCAAAGAGGGCCTTGCACAGGTCGCCTAAGGCTCCGGCCTTGCCGTTACCATAGGTGTCGGCGGCATATTGTACGTTGCCGGACACTACGGTTTCACCGGACAGGATCTGCACCGTCAGCACAGACCGAAGTTCCGCCGCAAGAAGGGAATCTAAGGTGAAGGCGTAGTAGCCGCGGTCGCCATTATAGATCTCAAGTTTGGAGATGGTCAGTTCCTTATCCTTGCCGTTAATGTCCTTGTAGGCAACCTTCATCCGTAGATCCTCGGTTGCTCCGGTATAAGAGCCCAGAGAGAAGATGAACTTAATGCTGACTTTCGAAGCCAGATCCAAGGACTTGCCCAGCCACTGTACTGCGTTGGTTGCAGGGATATTTTCGGTCACATTGGTATTGCCGAAGATCACAGTTTCCATATCGCTGAGGAGGGATTGCTGTTCTTCTGTCATGTTAGCATCTACGAGAGCATCTGTGCGGTAGCCCTTAAAGATCTGCGCCTTTGTGCCGTAGCGAAGGAGTTCTGCGCAGAGGTTTTTCAGCTTCTGCGTTGCGGCAGTCTTATTCATCTGGGCATAGGCATAGGTGGCAATGCTATAGGTGTCTGCGGAAGAATAGTGTACCTGTCCGTCCTTGGAGCCGTAGAGTACGGAGCGGATCTCGTCGTTCATATTCACTGCAGTGAGTCCGTTCAGGGTAAAGTAATAGTAATTTCCCTTATCCTCCGGACGGATCTCCACGGTCTTGATACCAACCTTGGTATTGCCCTCGTAAACGTCTCGTTGGGAAAGGACATAAACCGTATCCATGTCGTACCCACTGAGAGAGGCTTTGCTGATTGCCATGGTAACGGAAATATCACTTGCCAGATTCAAGGTGTGCCCCATTTTCCAAGTACTTTCCAAAACAGGTTCCTTTACTTCCTCCGCACCACAGAGGCAAATACCGTATATATAGCTGTGTTCCTGTGCATAGCTATCTCCACAAGAGGCACATTTTACAGTATGTGTGCTATCATCTGCACTTGTATAGGTACAGCTGTGGTGGTAGCTGACACCATTATTATCTAAGGCAGACTTGGTTGCCTTGCGGAACTCGCCATTGCCGTAGGTGGCATAATGCTCCAGAAGCTGGAACTCGGTGGTCATAAAGGCAAGATCCGAGTATTGGGAACGGTAGTATGCAGGATCAAAGTTCACAGACAGCCTCTTTCCGCCACTCTTAAGTTCCTCCTCACTATCCATATAGGTAATGAAATGGGTCATGGCCTTTTCATAATCGCCCTTAACATACTCTGTCAGATTGATATTATTGTGATTTGCGTAGTAGACCACATCAAAGTAGGGGCTTGCACAGCGGCCTTCTTCGATACCGTAGGTCAGGAAATGGTCATAGAGTTTTGCTTCATCCGTGCCGTAAGTATCTCTCAGTTCCGGATAACGATCTGCATAATATTGGGCATCAAAAATATAGGGTTTGACCTTTTCCGGGATGGTAACCTTAGAGGTGTTTCTGAGGGTGCCGAAATAGAACACTTGAGGTCCCTTATAGGCAGGCCAAATCTCAGCACCCAAAGCTGTCATCCATGCCTTGGGATTGGTAGAACTTGCGGCGCTTCCTCCCGCAGCCTCATGGGTAACACCGGTGCAAGGCCACAGGCTGACATCCGGATCAATGGCCTGATAAGAAGCCTTGGACTGTCCGTTTCTGCCACCGTGGTGTGCCATTTGCACAACATCGGATTTTAGAGAGAAGTATTTGGTAGAATCAGCCTTGTTCGCCTTATGGAAGGATTCCAGAACAATACTGCAGCCCGCTGCAGCATCGCCTAAAAACAGGATGGTTCTACCGCCAACGGTAGCGCGACATACCATAGTGGTATTATTGGAGGTGTTGGAAATGATCTGGGCAAGGGTCTTCTTGTCGTAGTTGGTATTGTGGGTATCCATGGTGCAAGTATAGGTACCTGTCATAGTCTTTGTAGCGGCGATCATATCATCGAAGGTCAGGAGCACGTCAAAATGCACGTCATCAATGTCAAAGGAAGAATTGCACTTTCCGGTATGACGGGAATTCAGTTCCATAATTTCTACGGGACCGCCCTCGTCGTTCTTTAACAGTTTCGTTGCATTATAGACTGCTTGGATGGCAGAATTCATGCTATCGGGGTTGTTGTCTGCACAGTAGGTATTGATTTCTGATACGCTGGGATAGTTGCAGTACAGACGATCCAGGGTAATGGAATTGGGGTATTTCTGGGCAATATCCAGATAGGCATAGACATGGTCGCTATGGGCATGGGTATGGATCCATGCGTCTACGTGGGGGACTGCCTTTCCGGTGAGATTACGTAGATAGGACAGGAGATACAGGGCTTCGTTTCCACGTCTTCCGCCGTCAATGACAATGATCTTACCCTCTGCGGTCTGCA
>JAZSAO010000315.1:0-8558 GCA_045601945.1 Faecousia sp.
GTAAGCTGGGTCCACGCCGATAGAAGATAATTCTAAATAGGATTCTTTCCTCTTAGCCTCTCCGGGTTTCAAGAAAGCCCGGAGAAGACGGATAAAACAGGAAGGCTTGCGCAGGAAAGCACAAAAGCTGTACCATCCGAAAGCCAAAAAATGCTTTTTGATCATAAACTTATATAAGCCGCTTAGGTCGCCGGAATAGGCAAGAAAACCTAAAAGCCCCCTGTCATCCTCGGCTAAGAGAATACCGGAGGGCTCATGTTGTAAATATGAGGTGTACATAGTCTTCAGGAATCCCCTACCCATAAAGGTCAGAAAAAAACCCTCGAAAGAACGAAGATGAATAGAGGTAATCTGATGGACCAACTCCCCATCTGATAACTCGGCAAGTCTTATCCTCATACATAGTCTCCTTATAATAACAAGCAGGTATATTTAGAGCATTTAGAGCGACATTTTCTCTTCCGTGTCAAGATCCTCTGTATACTCTCGCCCAAGCATAGCGAAAACCGTCATCCATAAGGTTATAATATCATTCCAGAAAGAAAAATTCGCAATCTCATGAAGATTATAAACCATCTTCCCCGGAAGAACTTTTTCAATATACACCCGATCCGTATCCTCTGCCTCAAGCAATAACTCACTCTCATCCTTATAATAGATGCAAGCACGACTAGTCACACCTGCAGGAAGGAGAAAAGTTGCCATCATTTCCGGACTATACTGAGATGTATAGAAAGGCACTTCAGGTCTGGTGCCAACAAAAGACATTTTCCCTCTCAGAACGTCAAACAACTGTGGAATTTCATCCAGACGGCAGCGTCTCATCAGATGACCAACACGAGTAATGCGACTATCTCCGCTAATAGTAACCTGAGATCCTTGATCGGCACCGAGAACCATAGACCGAAACTTAAAAATTCGAAAAATCTCACCGTAACGTGTTACTCTAGTCTGTCTGTAAAACACAGGCCCCCTACTGTCTATCTTAATAGCAACAGCCAAAACAATAAATACAGGCGACAGTATGATCAAAAGTGCCAAAGAAAATATAATATCAAAAGCACGCTTCAAAAATAGAGAAAATCTCTTTTTTCGCAGAAAATCATAATAAGGTCTTACCTGAGAAACTCGCATTTCTTCCGGTAATTCCTCCCATTTCCGAAGAAACATCACAATTACTCCTTCACATGTAATCCTTTAATATTTCGGAATAAGTTTCAATAACATACGAAACCATCTCATCCGTAAGAGAGGTATGAAGGGGTAAAGTAATTTCATTTTCAAAATACGCAATCGCATTAGGGAAATTTTCTCCCGAGAATCCCAGTTTTTGATAAGCAGTGAGTAATGGCAGAGGCTTATAATGGACATTACAGCTAATACCTCGTTCCAGCAACTTTCCAATGATCTCATTGCGCTGCGTTCCATTGATTCCCGGAACTCTGGTTATATACAAATGACCGGAAGAAACATGGTCCTCGTTAACATGTTCCAGCACCATAACGCCTTGCGGACAAAAATCTTTATTATATCTGTCTACTATCTCTAATCTACGCTGAATCCCCTGTGGATAACGATCCAACTGGCACAAGCCGATTGCCGCAGCAGTATCGGTCATATTGCACTTATACATCGTATCCACAACATCGTACTCCCAAGACTTAGAAATCGTTTTGTTGAATGCGTCCTTAGTTTGTCCATGTAATGACAACAGCTGATATTGATAATAGATTTCATCGTCAGAAATACCGGGAATAGACTGCCACGTTACACAGCCTCCCTCTGCCGTAGTAAAGTTTTTAACAGCATGGAAACTGAAGCATGAGAAGTCTGCAACTGTTCCGATATTTCTGCCATGATACCGTGCTCCTAAGGCATGAGCTGTATCCGACAGAACCACAACTCTACCAATGGCCTTTTGAATCTCATTGTTCGGACGGAAAAGGTGTCTCTTCCGTTCGACGATTTCAAAGATCCTGTCATAATCACATGGGATCCCGGCCAAGTCTACAGGAATAATAACCTTAGTTTCTTCTGTAATGGCTGCCTCGAGCAAATCATAGTCCATCTCTATAGAGTCCCGTTGAGTGTCGATCAGTTTAAGGGAAGCACCAACATGACGAACTACGGAAGCAGAGGCTGTATAAGTATACGCAGAAGTAATACATTCATCCCCCGGCCCAATACCAAGAATGCGCAGGGTCATTTGTGCGCAAGCTGTTTGAGAGTTCAAGCAAACACAACGAGGCGATCCAATAAATCCCGCAAGCTTACTTTCCAGTTTTTTTGTTACGGGTCCCGTTGTGATCCATCCGGATCTAAGAACCTTGATAACTTCTTCTATATCCTCGGCTCTTATATCCGGAGGAGAAAAATTAACAATCATAAGAGAACCTCTTATCTTTTGCAAATAGCTATTGCTTTATTTTTGTTTGTAGAACAGTTGGATAATCAGATCATCCAGTGCGTCGGGATCTGGATAAAACTCTTGGAACTTCTTCCCCGCCACACTCTCTCCCCTAGGAGAAACAGAGACTGTCATCTCATAGTCAATATACTCTGAAATCAGATGATTTAAACCGGATACAGAGCAATCCGTTACAACATAGGGCGAAATTTTCTCCCACAATTCAGCAAGGAACAAAGAATCTTTGTCATAGGCCTCTCTGAGGGAATGCACAAAGTTCTGCATATATTCCTTTTGCCTCTCCATACGGGAGGAATTCAGTTGTGAACCAACCCCCATACGACTATGGACATAATGGTATGCCTGCTCACCGTTCAAACGCAAAGTCTGCCCCTTGACCAAAGTTGAATCTACTTCTGAAAAGTCATCTTGTACAGTTACCACAACTCCACCTACTGCATCATTAAGCATTTGGATTCCTCCCATACTCATACAGAAGCAATAGTCAATTGTAAGTCCATACAAATAATCCGAAACGGCTTTCTTTGTATTCTCGCAACTATCTTCCATACCGGATCCATAATTATGACTTGTAGCAAGTTGGGCATAAACCGTTCCGGCCGGCTCTCCTCGCAAACCTAGCACAGGGATATTAGTCATAGTATCGCGATCAATGGACAAAAGTGTACAGTTCTCTGTACTGTCATCCAGCACCAACAACGAGATCATATCAGCAGAACCTTTATTATTATAGGAGCCACTATCCAAAACCGGACCATCCTCATCCGTTCCGATAAGAAGAATGACAGTTATATCCTGACGGGGATAATAGGCTACACCATTTCTAACGATTGTTCTAGATGTAAACTGACTCGGCACATCTACCTTAGGAAGCAGGAGCGCCTCCATAAACTTTACCCCACTGAAAAGAAATACACCAACCATGATCAGGATCGCAGGAATCAGTAAATACGCAGCTTTTGATCTAATTTTCATCGAACTAACACCTTCGAAAATTTCTATTCAGCGTTCTAAAAAAGATTCGACAATCAATCCTGATGGATAGCCTTCCTGCGATATGCAACTACACATACTATAAGTGCAGCAGCGCTTCCTGCCATGAGGATTGCCCACATGAGGATGTCGTTACCGCTGAAGTCGCCGGTCTGAGGAGGAGTCTCGCTCTGCTTTACGGAGAATGCAACAGGGCAAACATCGCTAAAGAAACAAGTAACAGTACCGTTTCCGTTGTTGATTAACTCAACTTCGATCCACTGACCGTTCACATAGACCATAGCAACTACAGTGTCTCCTGCAGAAACGCCAAGATCAAAGGTAACTTTCAGAGTGTTGCCATTTTCAAGCATTTCGGGATGCTCTTCGCAGAGGAAAGAGAGGTCGAACAGATCACGAATGACCATATCATCGGGATTTACAGAGGAGTCATAGGGCAGGTCCATGGAACCGTTGCTAAGTTGCTCATATACATCCAGCAGAGTATCTCTTGCTTCCTCAGGAATCTCGGTAGAGGTATTAGCCTCAGAAACAGGAGTGACCACCAGACAACCGGAATCCACATCACTGATCACAGTGCCATTGGGGTCTACGATTTGTCCGACAACATTTCCGCCTACGGGAACGATCTCAGGATGATCCTTATCGCCAATGCTGGGAACGAATTCTTCTGCAAAGGTAAAGAAGGACATCAAGAAAATGCAAAGGGTCATAACTAAGACGAGGGAAAGAATACGCTTCATAATTACCATCTCCATTAAAAAAATTTAATAAATTTGCGTTATTTCTAAACGACAATAGCCAACGGCATCCTCTTAGGAATTCGTATTGCCATTATCGTTGTTAGAAGACCGATTTGCTGCATTATGATAAGAACTGTATTTATTCTTGCCGTATTTCTTATAATAGCTCTTATAGCCATAGCGGCCGGTAGATTCAGAAGCACAGTTATATACCACACCAAGGATCTTGGACTCGATAAATTCGAACTGGTTAACGGTTGCCAACAGTGCATTCCGATCACAGTAATCCTGCCGAACGACCAGAAGCATACCGTCAACTTGGTTTGCAACTGCCAAAGCATCGCTGACCTCACCTACAGGAGGCAGATCCAGCAGAATATAATCATAAGACTTTCTCAGCAAAGAAAGGGTCTTCGCCATCTTTTCGGAACTAAGCAGTTCCACAGGGTTCGGAGGTGTTTGACCTGCAGAAATCACATCAAAAACACCCTTTCCGTCGTGAAGGCTGCATCGTTGCAGAAGTTCTGAAATATTCTCCTGCCCCGTAAGCCAGTTAGAGAGGCCGGGCGTTTTGCGAAGCTTCATTTTTTCCGCCAGAGTCGGACGGCGCATATCGCAATCGATCAGGATCACACGCTTATTCAGCTGTGCCATAGAATATGCAAGGTTCACAGAGGTCAAACTCTTACCCTCGCCGGCCATAGCACTGGAGATGCCCAAAACCCGGCATCCGCCATCGTCTGTAAAGGAGAACTGCAATTTCGTACGCAAAAGCTTATAGGCTTCAGCAGCGACAAAGCTAACCTGTTCACCAAGCAGTGCTTCCTTCTTTCGAGAGGAGGCTGATTCCTTATTCTTTTTCTGCGCATTCTTTTTCTGCGCATCGTAGGAATAGTACTTTCCTTTCGAAGATACCATCATGTCAGGAACTGCCGCAAGAACAGGATAGGACGTAATCTGGGCCACACTTTCCTCGGTACGGATGGTCGTATCAAAGAGAATCTTTAATACAATGGCACCAATGGTTCCCAGCATAAACAGTACAAATCCCACAATGACATTCTTAGAGTAACTGGGTGAACTGGGTTTGGTCGGAACAATCGCGGTATCAACAACTTTGGCAGAACTGCCCTCCAAAATAGTCTCTATTCGTTTGGGCAGAACATCAATAATGGCACTGGCGATCCGTTCGGCTTCATATGGATCAGAACTCGTAACAACAACTTCAAAAATCTCTGTAGAGTTCACAGGCGCTGCAGAAATCATTTTCCTGAGTTCCGCAGGAGATTTATTGATTCCGGCACGGTCGATAATGTCATTCAAAGTCGTACGCGCTTTCAGAATGACGATATGAGAATCTACCAATCCTCTGGATGCGGAAATATCACCGGCAGAAATGCCAATGGTCGTATCGCCCAAAGACAACTTGCTATTATTTACATAGAACATCGCAGCACTCTGATACTGTGGGGTAACAAAGTAATACGTAAAACCGAAAGCCAGTACCGCTCCTAAAACAGACACAGCAACAATTACCCAAATTCTATGTAGCAGACGCTCTGCTATACGCTTTAGATCTATCTCGAATACCGCATCGGAATTCGGCATTTTGTCATTCAATTCCGCACCTTCTTTCACTGTTTTTTTAGTTTTCGATTCATTGACAACTCACGTTTATTTTAACGAAAACAGAATCGAGCATACCTATAGACAATATACTTGAATTATAGCACACCCTTCTATAAAAGTCAACGGAAAGATCGGCAAAAAACCAAGTCCACCTATAAAAAGAATCCCAACAATCTATTGAAAATCAA
The DNA here is from genome assembly GCA_045601945.1 of Faecousia sp. Taxonomy (GTDB): domain Bacteria; phylum Bacillota; class Clostridia; order Oscillospirales; family Oscillospiraceae; genus JAZOXB01. The sequence continues at coordinate 5,982 of JAZSAO010000315.1, forward strand.
TCATTTTCCATGTAATATATCTCTTTGAACATTGCCTTTTTTGCGCCTCTGTGTTAAAATACTAATACGAGATTTCAAGAAAGGATTGTCTAACAATGGAACTTGTTTTATTAACCGCCTTAGGCGTAGGCGGAGCTACAATGATTGGTGCAATCATTGGTTTTGCCTTTAAAAATCTATCTCACCGATTTTCCGACATCGTCTTATCCTTCGCGGCGGGAGTTATGCTGGCTGCTGCAGTTTTGGGCTTAGTTCTCCCGTCGTTGGAGTACGGTGGAAAATACGGTCTACTCCTTACAGTCGGCGGGATCTTTGCAGGCGCCATTTGTCTAAATGCTATGGACAAGTTGGTTCCCCATCTCCACAGGTTAGCCGGAACCGAAGACGAGGCCCACAACAACGCCAACCTCAGCAAGGTCCTCCTGTTTGTCAGTGCCATCGCTATTCACAATCTGCCGGAAGGCATAGCCGCAGGTGTTGGTTTTGGCTCCGGTGATACGAATCGCGCTTTCCTGATCGCAGGTGGTATCGCTCTACAAAACATTCCCGAAGGTATGGTTATTATCGCACCCATGCTCGCAGCCGGTGTTTCAAAAAAGAAAACACTTATTTGCGCGCTTATGACTGGCGTTGTGGAAGTTGTCGGAACCCTGATCGGCTATTTCGCTGTCAGCTTTTCCGCAGCTATCCTCCCCTTCGCCCTTGCGTTTGCCGGTGGGACCATGCTTTATGTAATCAGTGATGAAATGATCCCTGAGACCCATGCCCACGGGAGCCAGAGAGGCGCAACCTACGCCCTTCTTGTCGGCTTTTGTCTCATGCTGGTCACCGATGTTCTCTTAGGATAACACTATGGCAGTAGGAACCTATTATTTAAATGATCCCAATGCGCCGAAACCCAATAGTCCGACCCGTATTGGAACCAATGTATATTTAGAGTGGAACGGAAAACTTCTTTTAGAAAGACGTTGGGATTGCGACCTTTGGGGGCTTCCCGGAGGAAGACTGAAAAAAGGCGAAAGCTATCACCATGGTATCGCTCGGGAACTATGGGAAGAAACCGGAATCCGCCTATTAGAAGATCAATTTCAGCAAATCCGTATCGTAGACGATCAGCGAATTGCTGCATATGCAGACGGTACTGTATGGCGCATGATCATTGTTCTGTTTTCTGCCGTATTGCATCAGGAGCCGACTTTTCATTGCAGTAAGGAATCCGATTGCCTGCAATTCTTCACACAGGAGGAATTACAAAAGATTCCAATCGTCCCAACTCACACCGATTTGATATCTCAATGGAATCCCATCGGTATATATTAAACATATACTCATATATCCCGATCACAGAAAGAAGGCTATTTTCGTGCATCCGTTATGAAGCACGAAAATAGCCTTTTGTATTGAAATTACAGCTTATTCTCCTTGTCGCGCTTTCTCTGTGCGGCGCGTTCTCTTGCAGCAGCCTGAGCCTCTGCGCGGGCCTTCTTAGCCTTTTCAGTAGCAGTGTCATTGGACGCAACAGAGAATCTCTTCAGTTCCATGCGCACACGGTCCTTACTGGTCTCGATCACAAATGCATCGCCATCAAGTTCAACGATTTTGCCAACAATGCCGCCAATGGTAGTGATCTTGTCGCCAACTGCAAGAGAGTTGCGCATAGCTTCTTCTTCTTTCTTGCGCTTATTCTCGGGTCTCCAAACGGCAAGCCACATAAAGAGAACCATCGCAATAATAACGACAAACATACCGCCATAACTTTCCATAATTCTATCCTCCATATTTTAGCAGTATATGCATTATACAAGATAACATCTTGTTTTGCAAGTGTTTTTCAAATATTTCAAAGATTTTCTCAATCTTCTGCTTTTTGCTCCAAGAGCGTAGAGTATTTTGCGCGGAAATCCCCAAAATTTCCCTGATCCAAAGCATCACGGATCCGTTGAGTCAGTTTATTATAGAAATACAGGTTATGCATAACGGATAACCGCATAGCCAGCATTTCTTCTGCCTTAAACAGATGACGGATATAAGCACGAGAATATCGACGACAAACAGGGCAATCGCACTCCTCATCAATAGGTCTGTCATCCCGCTCATATCTGGCATTTTTCAGATTGCGACTACCGCTCCACGTAAAGAGCTTTGCATGACGGGCATTTCTGGCAGGCATAACGCAATCAAAGAAGTCTACGCCTCTTGCAACAGCCTCAATAATGTTGGAAGGCGTACCTACTCCCATAAGATATCGAGTCTTTTCCTTAGGCATATGAGGTTCTACGGACTCGATGATATCATACATAACTTGGGTCGGTTCACCAACAGCAAGGCCGCCGATGGCATAGCCGGGTAGATCCAGTTCTGCGATCCGCTTCATATGTTCCACACGCAGATCTGCATAGGTGCCACCCTGGTTAATCCCCCACAGCATCTGCTGTGGGTTTACAGTTTCCGGGAGGCTGTTCAGCCGAGCATTTTCAGCCTTGCACCGAACCAGCCAACGGTACGTGCGGTCAATTGATTTTTTGACATATTCATAAGGTGCGGGATTCTCAATGCACTCGTCAAAAGCCATACAGA
>JAZSAO010000316.1:0-4285 GCA_045601945.1 Faecousia sp.
GGCGGCAAGAAGCCCCGTAAGGATCTGGCAACATGGCAGGATGTGAAACCTTATATGGGATTCTTCTATGATGAATACTTCGTATCCGAGGGATTTGGTGATAAGTACGATGCTTCCGTCATCCGTGGTGCGTTGGAAGCCTTCTTAGAGGTATTTGACCCTGCAGACGATGCTACTGTATGGTTCGATAAGGTTAAGGCTGTGACTGCCAAGATCGGCTTTGCCGCCGATATGAAGGAATATAAGGCCAACCCCGATGCGTTCCCCGGTTCCGTTGCGGATGTTTCTACCTTCATCCGTGTAGCTGTTACGGGAAAGACCAATTCTCCGGATCTGTACACCGTTATGCAGATTCTGGGCAATAAGGCTGTGGATCGTATCCGCACCGCCATTGAAAGTCTGTAATGAATTATAAGATCATTGATATGGAAAAGGATCCTCGGAGAGACCATTATGCCTATTTCCGCACTTTTCGAGATCCCGGTGTAGGAATGACCGTACAATGCGATATTACCCCCCTTGCGGAAAAGAGACCCTTTTTCCTCCATCTGTTCTACTGCGCGACTTGGGCAGCAAACAGCGTTCCGGAGTTGCGCCGACGGATCGTTGGGGATCAGGTTGTGGAATATGACTTTTGTGCCGGGTCTCATACCGTTGCATTGCCCGATGGAACCTACTGTTACTGTGAACTGAACTGCGATATGCCTTTTGAAGCGTTCCTGCCATATGCCAAGGAGCAAGTGGCTTGGGTCAAGGCGCATCCTTCCATTGAGGAGCATGATCCGGAACGACTGTTCTTTATTTCTTCTGCGCCGTGGGTCAGCTTTTCCGGGCTGAAGCTTCCTGTTGCAGATCCGCCCCTTTCCAATCCCCAGATCACCTTTGGCAAGGCTTATTGGCAGGGGGAAAAGTATTTGCTCCCTGTAAGCCTGACGGTACATCATGCTCTGTGTGATGGGCTCCATATGGCGAAATTCTACGAAGCATTTGAAGCTGCGTGCCATAGTTTGTCAACAAAGGATGAATAAAACGAAACGCCACACCCCTATGCAAAATAGGCGTGTGGCGTTTCATTTATGTATAGATCGGTAACAGTATCATAATCGAAATATGCATGGGATAAAACGGAAAGGTAGGACTTGCAGAGGCGTTGGGTTTGGTGTATAATTAAGAAACTGTAAGTCTGTTTTTTGGAACGGATTTACGGGAGCAATAACAGACAGTATAAAGAGGTAGTGTCTATGAATTGGAGATATATCGAGTTAAAAACTACAGATCCCACCTTCAACCTTGCGGCAGAGGAGTATGTGTTTGATCACTTGTCACGAGAGTATGCTTATTTTATGCTATGGCAGAACAGACCATCCGTAATTATCGGACGGCATCAAAATACTGCGGCAGAGGTCAATGAAGAATTTCTGCGGGAACATGGGGTCCGTGCGGTACGCCGGCTGTCCGGTGGCGGTGCGGTATATCATGATTTGGGAAATCTGAATTTTACCTTCATTCGGGATGAATCAAGCATGCGATTGGACTTGGGAATGTTTTGTGAACCGGTAGCGGCGGCGCTTCGAGAACTGGGCGCCCCTGCAGAGGTCAATGGAAGAAATGACATTACCGTAGAAGGGCAGAAAATCTCCGGCAATGCCCAATACGTACGGGAAGGGCGTGTTATGCACCATGGTACTTTGCTGTTTTCTGCGGATCTGCAGGCGGCAGGGAAGGCTCTGACCCCTTCGGCGCGAAAACTCAGAAGCAAGGGAGTCGCATCTGTTCGCAGCCGGATCACGACCCTGTGCCGGTATATGCCGGAAGGGGTAGGCATTCGGGAGTTTAAGGATCTATTGTTAGAAAAACTCTTTAAAGGACAGCCTATGGAGCCTTATGAACTGACGGAGAAAGACATTGCTATGATCGAGGCTCTGAAAAAAGACCGCTATGATACCTATGAGTGGAATTACGGACAATCGCCTCCCTGTGATTTAGTTTATGAGTGTCGGCTGGAGGGCTGTGGTTCTGTGGAACTGCGCCTGTCTGTGAAACAGGGACGGATCTCTAAGGCAGAGTTCCGTGGAGACTTTTTCACGCAACAGGATCTTGGACCTCTGGAGGCAAGACTTGTGGGTTTGTTGCCGCAGAGGGAAGAACTGATCAATGTCTTGGCTTCTGTAGATCCGTCACAATACATTCAGGGACTGACATCGGAGGGAATAAAGTCCCTACTGTCATAATTCTGTTTCTTGATAAAATGGTTAGAAAACCATTTTATCGCAGGATAAATATCCTGCGCCGCCTTAGGCGGAAGAAACAGTATTACAGGTTATTTCTTGGCGGCAAAGCCGCCATGCCGCTTATTAGCGGCATAATAAAACGGTCAATCCGTTTTATTAGAAATAAGTATAAAATGTGAAATGAAAAACAGGGGCTGTATGATTTCAGCCATTTAAAAACGGAGGGTCTCTGCAAAGAGACTCTCCGTTAACGCATGGGCCCGATGGGCACATATTTCTATGGGGTGAACGTTCCGAAACTGCTCGGTAGGGGGTAAGATTGGTAGAAAAACGTTGCAAGGGACACGGGAGGATACGAAAGAGCCTATTCCAGCCGAATGAGGATCAGTGAGTCTGTGATACAGATAGAACCGTCATCGGGGTAGCAAGGCATCTCTTGGATCAGGTCAGCGTGTGTTTCCGCCTCTTGGGGGGTGATGGCCCGCCAACTATAGCCCAAATAATTGAGAATGATCGCGTCCCGACTGTACTGATTCAACTGCCCGAGAGCGCCCATTCTCCCGGTATAAGAAAAGGGTGGGAGAATCCAATTGTCCACTAAGGCATCTTCGTCAATGGTTCTGCCGATGTAGACGATGGGAAGTTCCTGACGGAAGCCCTCTGTGCTACGGATTCTGGTGAACATGGAATTAAAATAATTTTCCGCTTTTCGGTTTGAGTAGGCAACAGACATATAATTACCGTTACTTTGCCATGCGTAATTGGCAGAGCATAACAGGATCACCCCTGCGAGGAAAGCAGACAAAAGGGACTTGACGCTGTCTTTGGAAAAGGAAATATGCTCCACTAAAACCAGAGGCAGATAGTACACACCGATCAAGCCCAATAGCATTCTGGTATACAGTGTGCTGTTTGCCGCAAGGAAGTGGGTGGCATTGGCTGCAAGGGGATAGCAGAGCAGGAAACAAAGCAACCACAGGAAATTGATTTTGTTTATTTTCTTGGAAAAGAGGATAGAAAGCAGACACACGAGGAAGCAACACAGGATCCCCATACCGATGAGGCTTGTGGCGTTAAAGCCGAAATAGGGATGCCGGAAGGGAAGCAGGAAAAAGTCCTTTACAGCAATCCAAAGGCCGGGAAGGTGGAATGCGCCCATGGAATCGATGCTCTGATATCCGGAAAGTTCGCGGCCGGAAATGGCAAGGATTCCCTTTAGGATCAAGTAATAGCATCCGTAGGCGGCCACCAGAGCAACCAAATATTTCAGAGCGGTAGAAAACAGATCTTTCGGCTGTTGGGCAGGGTCCAAGGCTTGACGGATCAAGGACAGAAGCAGTAAAACTGCCAGAAAGGGCAAATAAGCCTGATAGATTCCCAAGGAAAAAGCCCCCATGGCAATGGCGGTCAAAAAAGGAAGCCATCCATTTTTCTTCAGTAGCCATGCACTGACGACCATAAGTGCAATCGACAGAGCATAGTAATGGACGCTGTAGGAGAAAAACATGGTGGATCCAAGGACGGGAATGGTAACGGTAATGGCAGTCAGGCAAACACAGCTTATGGGTCGTTTTAGATCCAAAAGGCGAATGAGAAGGGCTGTAGCCACTGCTATTTCCGCCAGAGCAAGGAAGACATTAAAGGCAGGGACATTATAATGCCCACCCCAAAGGCAGTCAACAAGCCGGGTAAGCAGTAGCAGTGCCCACCGACCGGAGGACAAGGTAGTTCCCCCACCGTAAGGGGTGCAGGCCATCATATCATTGTTGCTGATCAGGTTTGTAATGTAGTACAGATACGCTACCACGGAACATAGGGCGGTGGTTATAAAAGCGATACGGCTTCTCTTGTCACGGAAAAAGTCTCGGATTTTCTCCGACACCCGTTTCAGAGCAGAACATAGGACATCGGTCATTTGATCACCTCTTTTGCACATATATGGGAAAGGGCTGTCTCAATATGAGACAGCCCGTAGTTAAAGGGGAAGATTATTCGGCGTGGTCAACAGCGTACATGACCTTGATGAGATCAAGGACCTTGTTGGAGTAGCCGAT
>JAZSAO010000317.1:0-2282 GCA_045601945.1 Faecousia sp.
TGAAGGCCTTTATCCTTGATCTGATCCAAATACTGAAGGAATGCCGATAATCCGTATCTGGATCCATTGTCAAACTGATCTACCAACGCCGCAAATGAATCTAAATTATACTGCGTTTGAGAATAAATTTTTCGCAAGGACAAAGAGTCTTCTATTATATCAAACAGTTCCCGCATACTTCCCTGTTGTGCGCAACGGCGAAGATCGTTTAAAATAGTCAAGAACGGAGTGTCGGGATTGTATGCATAGATCGCTTCAAAAATATCTCTATCCTTATCAGCCACACGAGCAAAGGCTAAATCGTCCGGCGAATAACGTATAGGCTTAGAAAGCAACACGCTAAGCAAGGGAATGTCCCTATGGGGATTATCCACAACCTGTAAAAGACTATGGAGAAATTGAATTTCCTCCGCCTCGAACAGATTCTCATTACTGCATACGGAACGAATTCCGTGGCGAAGAAGGGCCTTTTGATAAATCGGTGCCTTCTGAGACAAGCCCCGCATAAGGATTACAATATCTTCGGGTCGGGTTTTGACAAAACCACCTTCGCCGGGAAGTTCTTCCTTATCTAATATATCCTTGATCCGTCTTGCAACAAACTCAGCTTCGTAATGGGTCTTGGTATTTTCTGCATCCGGTGCATCCTTAGGCATATTAATGCAGTGAAACTCTACTGCCGGATAGTCCAACGGAGTGATATCACCCGCTGCGCGGAGTGCTTCCGCATCACCATAATCCACGTCCCCTACTCGCTGATTCATATGAAGACGGAAAACATCATTGGCCGCACTTAGTATGGCTTTAGAGGATCTGTAGTTATCGGATAGAAGGATCCTACGAGGCTCCCCTTCTTTCGCCTTTTGAAAATCAGCATAAGAATAGTATTTTTCAGTAAATATTTTAGGCTCTGCTCTGCGGAAGCCATAGATAGATTGCTTAACATCTCCCACAAAGAACAGATTCTTCCGATCCTTGGATATGGCAGAAAAGATTTTATCCTGCACACCGTTGGTATCCTGATACTCGTCGATCATCAGTTCCTCATAGCGTTCCGCGATCTCTCTTGCCGCGGCAGTAGGAGTTGTTCCCTTTCCATAAAGAAGCCTAAGAGTCTCTTGCTCCAGATCATTATAGTCCAACAAGTGTCTGCTCTGTTTTTCCTTTCGGAATTCATCTGCGAAACGTTCCGTCAGCATAAGCAAGCCGCGAAGCGCAGGCGCAGTTTCACAAAGAATCTCTACAGTTTTATCAGAAGGTAAGGAAAACTTTTCGTACCACTTTTTCAGTTTTTCTTTTACCTCATCCCAAACATCTTTCACCTGAGACTTTATATCCTCATCCGGGCATTTGGTTATTCTGTCCAATATACCGAAGACTGCCGGAATATTATGGATCTCGTCCCATGATTTAGCATCGATGTAATCACGGAGCATTTTTTCAAGTTCCGCAAATCTCTTGGCATATTTCCCCAACCAATCATATGTATCGATCAGTTCTTGCGCCTTTATCACGCGTTTGAGCGCTTCGGAAACATAGCGGTGGAATTCATCGACAAGATATCGTCCCCAAGGACTGTCAGATACAGCTTCCCCATAATGATAGACCAGCATATCCTTTAGGGTCTTCATGGTACTGTCTCGGTCCGGAGTATTGCAGATCGCATCATATGCCAGAATGATCGTCTTAGGCAAAGATCTGTCATCTCTTCCGGCTCCAAGAATATCCATTGTAGCCATAATATCGGGATTTCGCTCTCTATAAGCATGTTCCAAAATCCGATCCATAACTCGATTGCGGTAAACAATCGCTTCAGATTCCTCCACAATTCGGAAATCTGCAGGCAGATCCAAATCATGCGCATAATCACGGAGCAAAGAGGAACAAAAACCGTGTATGGTGGAAATCTGTGCCAAATAAACGCGACTTAACTGTCTCCTGAGATGCTTAGAACCACCGGTTTCAGCAATCAGATCGTTCAAACGGCGAATGATCTTCCCTCGCAATTCAGCGGCAGCCGCTTTCGTAAAAGTGATCATCAAGAATTTGTCTATACTACAAGAACCTTCCCCTGCGTTCACACGCCGTAGCATCCGATCGATCAGGACGTGAGTCTTACCGGAACCGGCTGCAGCGGAAACCAGAAGGGTTCCGCCGCTGTTTTCGACGACAGCCTTCTGATATTCATTTAGTTTTACCTTACTCATCGCCCTGTTCCTCCCTTAGTTTTTCCCAGAAATCTGTCTCTTTGATCTTTTCAAAAATGCGTTTATCCGGGACAT
>JAZSAO010000318.1:0-5761 GCA_045601945.1 Faecousia sp.
TATAGTTGCTCGCTCTGTCTTCAGCGGCTGACGCAGAAAACGGGACTGCTGTTACCAAAACAGATATGATGATTAAAAAAGAAATAATGCGTTTATTCATATGTAACCTCCTGAATAGAATGAATGATTTCGATAGCTGTATTCATGGATTCTATACCGATGCAAGTCGAAAGGGCTTTGCCACGTTCCCGGTATTAGAGGGAAACAGCGCTGCGTAGCGCCCCTCAATCTTTCCCCAAGGGATGATTTGAGATTTTTTACCCAACGATTATCTTCTCGCAATTTCATGCCAAGAGGTTGCTGAAAATCTGTCAAACTGATCTGTCCATCACTATATCGATACATGCCCGTCCCTCCAAGTGCAAGGTTTTGGCCCGGTTTTGGCTGTTTTCCTTGCACTTATTATACCATAAAATTGGCAAAAAGTCATGTGTTTTCAACGGTTTTAGCGCTGTTCAGTACACATCAGATAGTATATGCGAGTCGCATATACTATCTGAGATACGGGGGTATTGTGTCATACCTGAGATCCTATTGCAAGTCGCCGTTAGATTTGACGCTTACATACAAACTTCCAAAGCATACAAATAAGGTTAGTCTATATCACGTACGATCTCTTCAGGCGGCTGATTCAGCTGAGCGGGATTCCTGCAAATCTTATGAAAATGCTTTAAAACCGTGGCATAATAGAAGCCGTCCACCGTTCTCTCATCGGTATTCATGGAAATATCCACATAGCGGTGAACCTCAGGCTCCCCTTCGCTGTTTAGTTCAATTTTACGGTATTTCCGCCCAAAAGCAAGAAAAACAGGAAGATTGCCGAAATTATATAAATGGTGTGTAACAGGCGGAATGCCAAGAGAACCCATAGATGTAAATATCACACTACCATGGAAAGGACTCAATTCCAGAAGGAACTTTGGCAGTTTTCCGAAATAATCCAGCAATTTCAAGAACCATACTGTAAACTTCAGTAGCAGACCCGGAATACAAGAGAGGATCCCAATAAGGCTATCAAAGCTACTTTCCTCTTCTCCCTTCCTCACATCCTCAATAGCGGCATTAAGTTTATGATACACGTCAACAGCTGTATCACGAACATTAAGCCGCAGTTTAATGGTCGTATCAGGAGCATCGGTGGTCATATTTTTTTTTACCACCATAATGAATGTAATATCCTCATCTCTTTGGTGAACTCTCTGCCCGGAGAAAAAGCGATTTAGACCGGGGTATTTCGCAACACAGCGAACATAGGTAGCCAGAAGAACATGCATAATGCCAAAGCCCTTGAGTCCTTCGTCGCGTTTTTTATGGATATACCGTTCAATGGCAGTAATCTCAATTGTATCACGAATACTGTTACAGGCATCATTTCTGTCCGGCATAAAATATCCCGCCAGCAAAGACATTCCTTCCACAGACCGTACAAGACGACCGTCGGAACGATCTCCCCAGCACCTGTGGTATTTCCCATCAGAAAAAGCTCTCATGGAAAAAGTAATCACAAACATGGCACCAACCAATAATACGTTCGCTAATTTATCTGTAAGCACAGTTCCGGTCATTGGGAACAAATCATAAACCAGTATTGCCGTTGGGATCACAGCAATTAAAGGCAGAAAAATCGTTCTATTTACTTTTCCCGTAAGGACCATTCTAAGGAAAATATACACCACTAAGTACAAAAACCAGCATAAGGCTACATATCGCTTGTATGCAAATAGATGATATCCACCGGGAAGAGTACCACTAAGGGATGGATCCGTTTGCAGTCGGAAATACCAATCTAACGCAACAGCACCAAAGTAAACACAGGTCCAGAATATAGGTTTGGTTACACGATAAAATTCCTTCGGGCCCCTAACCAATAGAATAAATCCATAGCCTAACCCTACCCAAATAGGCAGTATGCGCTGAAAGAATACATCTACAGTATTTAATCCCTCCGTCCCTTTGCATAAACCAATGATCTGCAAAGCAGAGGCTGCAATAGCCATTACGGCAGATAGCCACGTTAAAGGATTTTTTCTGCTTACATAATATCTCGTTGCGTTCATTTCGCGTTCCTCCCGATTTATTGCAAATGGAGTTCCTTGGTCATTTCGCTGATATAAGAAACGTACTTTTCGTCAACACTCGCATGTAGGGAAAGATTTCCTGTAGCCTTGTTTCGACTACTGGTAAAGATACCCTTACACCATCTACAGCCCCAAGCTACAGGTAGGAGCACAGGACATTTCATCATACGCGGGTATAGACCGCGCATAATCTCCGCCGATGGAAATAGGTAGAATAAGATCCTCTTGCGTCTGATCTGGTTTGCTTCTTCAGGATCTTTAATCGTTCTTGCGTTTGTGATACGGCTATCGCCGTATATGCCTGCTTCCATAATATAATCTGTTAGCTTTTGATCCATTTCAGACAGCTTCCCTGTCTCAAACCAAGCTTTGGTTAACGCAAGAAGTCGCTTTTCAAATCCATAGAGTCCGATTTCTTTTAGCATTTGCTCCGCTTTCTGTCGGTCGAAATTCGACGGCGTACGCTGATTGTATAGATACAGATCTACCACCGGACGAACGCCGCTTCCGTAACGACTGAAATGCTTTGCCATATGCGCAATCATATACGTATAGAAAAATTCCTCGGTAAAAAGACGCTCACAGCTACCTTCTTTCGCAGGGACCGTGTGCTCCCAAACCTTGTCAAAAAAGCCGTGGTACTCCAGTCTGTCATCAAAGAGATATCGATGCATCTCAAATTCCACAGGCTTACAAAGGTAGTTAATGGTAGTACCGGCATCCACCTCAAACTGATATCCAAAGGACAACATCCGGTCATGAATCCGTTTTTCGTCTCCTTGGAACAGGATATCAATATCACAGCTGGTACGAACCATGGGATCGGGATAGTACTGCCGCATTCGACTCCCCTTTAGGAGTACGTAAGGGATCTTTTCCTCCTCCAACATGGAAATAACTCTTTCTCGCTCACGCTGTTGATGCCGATACTGGTACCGTTCCTGAGTTTCTTTTTTGAAAAAGTGCTCCAAAAAACGAGGTGCAGGAAGGTTTCCGGACTTCTGGAGACCTGTCCAAAACAAGCCTGTCACCGATTGAATACCACACATCCTGCAGACCAATACCCAGTCGACTTCCTTCTCCGGAAGAACAGCCCGATCAAATAGCGCTCTATTTATGTTGTTTAAGATCAAATAAGGAATGCTAAGATCCATAAAAAGGACTCCTTATGATTTTCTCCATACCATGCGGTTAACAATGCCGGTATAGGATTGAATAAACTTGACGACCTTATTGGATACATTCAAATCCACATAATCCGGCGTAGGGATACCATAGTCCCCTGCTACATTCATAGCAACAGCAGTTTCCACAGCTTGTAAAACTTGCTCCGTAGTAATTCCTGCAATGATAAAGTTTCCTTTATCCATGGCCTCAGGACGCTCCGTGCTGGTTCTTACACAGATCGCAGGGAAAGGCTTGCCAATGCTAAGGAAGAAACTGGATTCTTCGGGGAGGGTGCCACTATCCGATACCACAGCGAATGCATTCATCTGCAAATTGTTGTAATCGTGAAATCCAAGAGGCTTATTTTGCCGTACACGATGATCAAACACAAAGCCTCGTTTTTCGATATATTTTGCACTACGAGGATGGCAGGAATAAAGGATGGGCATATCATACTTCTCTGCCAAAGCGTTGACCGCATTCATAAGAGAGAAGAAGTTTACCTCCGTGTCAATATTCTCTTCCCGATGGGCAGAAAGAAGGATATATCTTCCCTTTTCCAGACCCAGACGTTCCAGAACGTCAGAGGCCTCGATCTGTGGAAGATTGTCCGTCAGAACCTCTGCCATAGGAGACCCGGTCACATATGTGCGTTCCTTAGCTGTACCTTCCCAGTTTAAATAACGGCGAGCATGTTCAGAATAGCACAGATTCACATCGGAAATATGGTCAACGATCCGACGATTGGTCTCCTCGGGCAGGCACTCGTCGAAGCAACGATTACCGGCTTCCATGTGGAAAATCGGAATATGGAGACGTTTAGCCGCAATGGCAGACAGACAAGAATTTGTATCTCCCAAAATCAGCAACGCATCGGGCTGACGTTCTACCATAAGGCTGTAGGACTTGGCAATAATATTGCCAATGGTCTCTCCCAGATCCTTACCCACAGCATTTAAGTACGCATCCGGAGCACGGAGGCCCAAATCCTCAAAGAACACTTGATTCAGTTCGTAATCATAATTCTGGCCGGTATGAACCAATATTTGATCAAAATACTTGTCACATTTCTTGATCACCGCAGAGAGGCGAATAATCTCCGGTCGAGTGCCGACAATAGTCATTAGCTTTAACTTGCTCATGTTATACCTCCAAAAAATAGGTATCCGGCTTATTGGGATCAAAACATTCACTTGCCCACATAAAGGTTACCATGTCTGTCTCTCCCAAATTCTCAATATTATGGGTATATCCGGTAGGAATGTCCACCACTTCTAACTTATCTCCGCTGACAAAGTATTCCAGAACCTCACCACCCAAAGCATGGCGAAAACGAATAACACCTTTTCCGCTAACCACCAAGAATTTCTCGTTTTTACTGTGGTGCCAGTGATTTCCCTTTGTAATGCCGGGCTTAGAAATATTCACACTGATCTGCCCCCGTTCCGCAGTACGGATAATTTCCGTAAAACTACCACGGGCATCAACGTTCATCTTTAGCGGATAGGAAAAAGATTCCTTTGGTAAGTAAGACAGATATGTTGCATAAAGTTTTGCTTCCAGGGGATCTCCAACCTTCGGAACTGTCCGGTCCTCACGAGATACACGGAAAGACGTAATCGTCTCAGCAAGATCTCCGAGTGTAATCGTATGTTCTACGGGCACAACGCAAAACTCCCCTTCTCGGTGTTCCTTACCCTTTAGTGCCTCAATTAATTCATCCACCAGATCATCTATATAAACCAATCGCAACCGGACTGTAGGATCGTTAACTTGAATCGGAAGTCCGTTGGCAATATTATGGCAGAAGGTAGCTGTCACAGAATTATAGTTGGGTCTGCACCACTTGCCAAACAAATTCGGCAAGCGATAAATCATTACCTTAGCACCGGTTCTTTCCCCATATTGGCGGAGAAGTTCCTCTCCCGCCAACTTACTCTTTCCATAAGGATTGTCCAACGCTGCTTGGATAGAAGAACTGATCATAATAGGGCAACGATTGCCGGCAGCTTCCAATTGATTCAACAGTGTACTTGTAAACCCAAAGTTCCCCTCCATAAATTCAGAAGCTTCCTTAGGACGATTCACACCTGCTAAATGATATACAAAATCACAATCCTTACACCATTGGTCAAGTTGCGCAGGAGCCGTATCTATGTCGTATTCATATACAACAATATCAGAATCAATCCCACGAGTTTTATCACAGCCGTTGGCAATATTACGCAAAGTCAGGCATAGATTCTTCCCTACAAAGCCCTTTGCTCCGGTTACTAAGATTTTCATACTTTTCTCTCCCATGCTGCCAACTCATCACGAATGTATTGTAAGGTCAACAATTTTTCCTTTACTTGTTCCACTGTGAGAAGCTGTGTATTATCAGAGTTAAACTCCGTCAGAGGGTTGCGGTTCACGTCTCCAACGCGGAAATACTTGTCATAATTCAAGCCACGATTATCACAGGGGACACGATAAAAATCTCCCAGATCCATAGCATTGGCGCATTCCTCATTGGT
>JAZSAO010000319.1:0-2159 GCA_045601945.1 Faecousia sp.
TGAAGAAAGTGCCCAAGTGGATAAATGTGCTGCTTTGGGCGTTGGTGGCAGTGCGTTTACTTTGTCCGATTTCTTTTGAGAGCCCATTGAGCCTTGTGCCGACCGCAGAACCAATTCCCCAAGAGATTTTTGTGGCAGAACCGCCGCAGAATCACGAAAGCCCTGTGTTTCATCCCATCGAAACCCCGAATCTGCCGGATACGCCGTCTGTATCGGTTGATGGGAGCATCGAGCAGATGCAGTGGAAATTTGTATTTGCGACCTTTGGCTGGGCGTTTGGCGTAGTCGCAATGCTTGTATATGGGATCATCAGCTACCTTCGGGTAAAGGGTAAAGTAAAAGCATCTCTCCATCTGTGGGACAACATTCGGATCTGTGATGATATATCGACACCGTTTATCTTAGGCGTATTCATGCCAAAAATCTACATCCCGTCCGGTGTAGATGAATCACAGCTACCCCATATCATCGCCCATGAAAACGCCCACTTAAAGCGCCTTGACCATTGGTGGAAGCCCCTGGGCTTTGCCGTATTGGCAGTCCATTGGTTCAACCCCCTTGTTTGGGTTGCATACATCTTACTTTGTCGAGATATTGAACTGGCCTGCGATGAAAAAGTCATTCGGAAAATGAACCAAAGTGAATCCATTGCCTACTCCGAAACATTGCTTTCTTGCAGCGCTAATAGAAGAATGGTCATGGTTTGCCCCATCGCTTTTGGTGAGGTCGGTGTAAAAGAAAGAGTGAAACGCGTGCTGCATTACAGGAAGCCTGCGTTTTGGCTCATTGTATCGGCGGTCATCGTCTGTATCGTTGTTGCAATCTGTTTTCTCACCAATCCTTCAAAGGATGAAGAAGATACACCCGAACCGTTTGATCATGTTAATATAGAAGAAACGGTAGAACCTACCGAAAGTACCCCATCAACAGCAGATGCGGAAGGATCGACGGCAGATCCCACAGAATCCGGCACTCAGGAAACAGAGGCGGAAGGATCGACGGAAGATCCCACGGAATCCGGCACTCAGGAAACAGAGTATCTCATAGGTCCTTCCGGCATAAAACTGCAAACCTCGGATAAGTTGATCTTCGCAGCAGCAAAGGCCGGCTATTTGGAGTTAAGATTTGACAACGCCCGTGCAGTGAATCATAGATCAGATGTGCAGGAAGAATATTTGATTCCTTCCGAATGCACTCGCCACTACTCTTATGATGCATCACAGTACAGTGCGGAGGATTTTCCCGGCGCAAGGAATGTGAGTATTTTTCAAGATAAAATCTTAGACGTGTGGTATGACTACCCGGACTGGACAGAGGAAGACGGCTATTTCGGAGACGGTGTCTACTTGATCTTGGTAGATGTAACAGCGACCAGTGTGGGAGCGGAAATGCATACCAATTCCGATGATCACCTGGGAGGGATATTTGACGATCCATATATTTTTTTTGTAGCCGGCTATCCTGTTTTGACAGATATTTCCGGCACCACTTGGATGCAAAAAGATTATCAATTATGGTATACGAACATTGTGTATTTTAGTCTTATGAATCAACGAAGTGAACATCCTCTGGCAGTTCGATTAGCTCCGGGAGAATCCATTACCTACACCATCGGCTTCCTTGTAACGGACCATGAGTTGGGCGGAGATTTCTCGTTGCCCCACTTATGCCTATCCAATTCAGTGGGAGTGTTATCCATGGATTTCTATAAATTAGATATCGATTGGAGTGGAACCAAATGATGCAAATGCTTCATACTGTACGGAAGGTACCTGTGAAAAAAGCAGCTATTCTGTTTATGACCTTTTTGATATTGCTCTCCTTTAGCGGTTGTACCGAGAGAGTTGAGAACACGCCCCCTGACGGGAAGACCCCCGGGGGAAATATGATAGAAGGAACGGTAGAACCTACCGAAAGTACGCCATCAACAGCAGAGGCGGAAGGATCGACGGCAGATCCCACAGAATCCGATCCTCAGGAAACAGAGGCTCTCATAGGTCCTTCCGGCGTAAAACTGCGAACTTCAGATAAGTTGATCTACTTAGCACCAAAGACCGGCCATCTGGAGTTTAGATTTGACAACGCCCGTGCAGTGAATCATAGATCAGATGTGCAGGAAGAATGTATAGATCCTCCTCGAGCCAGTCGCCGCTACTCCT
>JAZSAO010000320.1:0-3670 GCA_045601945.1 Faecousia sp.
ATCCGCGCTCGAAAGGTTTTTTTTGCTACGGACGACGGTCGTATTATGTTCTATGGTGTCGAGAACAATCCGTAATGATACGGCAGCCGCCCCAGTAGTGGCTGGAATAGTAGCCGCTCCAAAGCGTGTCGATAACAACACCTCTGGTGGGGTTGGATGCATGGATAAACAAGCCGTCTCCCAAATACAAACCTACGTGGGTGATGTAATAGCCATTGCCGCTAAAGAAGACCAGATCGCCGGGGAGCAGTTCTTCCTTACCGACCTTTACGCCGTCTTCGTACTGCTCCTGTGCGCCACGGGAGAAGCTATAGCCGAAATGCTTATAGCAATACAGTACAAAGCCGGAGCAGTCAAAGCTATTGGGGCCATTGCCACCGTAAACATAGGGATATCCCTCGTAACTCTTAGCAAAAGCAACCAGATCGTCGATGATGGTAGGCTCTACATAGTCTTCTCCATCGGGATGCTCCTTCTGCCAGTTTACGGTAAAGTTATAGCAGCGGAGGAATACGGTAAGAGCTTCCTGAATAGAGGTACTGTTCTTGGGGTTCAGGTTCTTTCCGTCGCCCATAACGGCGCCGATATAGATCAGCAGACGGGTGGGAGCCTGTGCCCAATCCGCCACCTTGCCACCGTCATTGTATTTCAGCAGAGAAATGGCTCTGCTATCTTCACGGGGATAGCCAATGACCTTCATAAAGTTTGCCATGATCTTAAAGAACTGTTCACGGGTCAAGGTATCGTTAGGTCCGAATCTGCCATTGCCATAGCCGGAAATAATCCCCAACTCATAGGCGGCACAAACATCCACAGATTTTGTATCGTTAAAATGATCGGTACGAACAGGATAGTAGGTATCCTTGGTTGCGGCGGTATAAGCCAGCATAGCAACAGAGCACATCTGCTCACGGGTAATGGCAGAGGTCATATTGCAGTTATCCAGACTTCCGGGGATCATGTTCTTTTCCTTCATGGTCATAACGGAACTGATTGCCCAGTTGGAAATGCCGGAATAGCCTTGGGCCTGAATTTGGACCTGTTTGCTTTCCTCAGTTTGGGTATTGAACCACTGGCACATATACTCATAAGCGCGGAAAAACATAACAATGGCTTCCTGACAGGAGGTATTGTTCTGAGGGTTCAGTTTGCCGTTAGAGCCCTTTACGATACCAATGGCAACCATGATCTGGGTAGGCTTTACGGCATAGCTACTAACCGCGCTGCCGTCTTTAAAGGCATCCAGAGAGGCCAGTTCCACTTGGGGGTTACAATAAGCCGTACCCATGAGATTATAGGTGATCTTAAAAAACTGCTCTCTGGTCAGGGGATCGTTGGGTCCGAATTTTCCGTTACCATAACCGGAAATAATTCCCTGCTCATATGCATAGCATATATCAGGATCATTGGTGTCTTCGAAATGACCTGTAGAGTCGGGATAGGGATAGCCGCCCATCAAGTGTTCAAACACCAAGACCGCCATCTTACACATTTCCCCACGGGTGATCTTTCGGGTCATGTCTGCGTTACGGAGACTTTCCGGCAGGAAGCCCAGATCGTACATAGATTTTACAGCATCAGCCGCCCAGTCTGCCTGATTGGTATAAGCAGAGGCCACAGGAATGGCTCCCACGAGCATACACAGGCAAAGAATCGTTGCAATCCATCTTTTCATAAGTTATTCCTCCATATTCAGTTCTAAACTCACAGGACAGTGATCGGAGCCAAAAATGTCGTTGTGAATGGAAGCCCCGGTGATCTTCTCCCGGAGACGATCGGAAGTCAGGAAATAATCGATCCGCCACCCTGCATTATTCTTTCGGGCATTGAACCGATAACTCCACCAAGAATAGGCACCGGTCAGATCGGGATACAGATAGCGGAAGCTATCCGTAAAGCCGGAAGCCAACAGATCTGTAAATTTCCCTCTCTCCTCGTCGGAGAAGCCGGCACTGCCACGGTTGGCCTTGGGGTTTTTCAGGTCGATGTCATTATGGGCAACATTCAGGTCTCCGCATACGATCACCGGTTTCTTTTCATCTAATTTTTTCAGATAGTCCCGGAAGGCATCTTCCCATGTCATGCGGAAGTCAATCCGTTTAAGTCCGTCCTGTGCATTGGGGGTATAGCAAGTCAAGAGATAGAAGTTATCGTATTCCAAACAGATCAGTCGTCCCTCGTGATCCAGTTCTTCTACACCTACACCGTATGTGACGGAGATGGGTTCCCTCTTTGCAAAAATAGCAGTGCCGGAATAGCCCTTTTTCTCCGCGGAGTACCAGTACTGAAAATATCCGGGCAGTTCCAGTTCTACCTGCTCCCGTTGGGCTTTGGTTTCCTGCAAGCAAAAAAAGTCTGCATCTAATGTACGGAAGGATTCCAAGAATCCTTTTTCTAAACAGGCACGGATGCCATTTACATTCCAAGAAATAAATTTCATAGCACACATCTCTCCTTTGTACTTCTATACTACCAAAAATTCAAGGATTTTACAAGCCTTATCCCCAAAATTTTCAAAAAAGGAGTTGCCCCGAAAGGCAACTCCCAATGTATAATAGGATATTTTGTAAAAATGGCAAATGAGCCACTCCCTATGACCATTTCAGTCATCCAGATCGTGTATCTCTCTGCGACAATCACAGCAAATACACTTTCCGGTGTATTCCAGCAGATCCTTTTCCCCTCCGCAGAAAATACAAACATTCTGAACTTTACGAAGAATAACGTTCTCTCCTTCTAACGAGATCTCCAGAGGGTCCCGTTCTTCGATTCCAAGGGTACGTCGCATTTCTACCGGAAGAACCACACGGCCCAGTTCATCCACCTTACGAATAATGCCAACAGTCTTCATATGAATCTCTCCTCATTTTCCGTTTTCTTTTTTGAAACAAAATTTACAGACTCAAGTATCATTTACGGGGGGGATTTATTTTGTCGAAAGGCAATTCCTAAGCATCCTGTGAGTATTTAACGGGAATTTATCTATACTAACGCTTAGGATTATGTACTATAATATCACATTTTCAGCTTCTGTCAAGTGTTTTTGCATATTTTTTCAAAAAATCACCTAACACATGGAGAAAGGTATAGCAAAATGATGAGTATTTTTTGGATTTGTATAATTACGATCTCTATTTTTTCAAATTTATTACATACTTTACCAAACAGCTTAACCTCCGCGGCTTTAGAAGGCGCCCAAAGTGCCATTTCACTTTGCATTTCTTTAGGCGGTCCTCTATGTCTGTGGTGCGGTATGGCGAAGGTCATGGAAATCTCCGGACTCACAGAAAAAATCGGACATTATCTCCGCCCACTTTTCAAAAGGCTCTTTCCCCAAAGCTACAAAGATCCCTTGGCTTTAGGCTATGTAACTGCAAACATCAGCGCCAATCTTTTAGGTCTGGGAAACGCCGCAACTCCCATGGGAATCTCCGCTGTCAAACGCATGAAACAACTCCAAAAGAACAATGCCGCAAGTGACGAGATGTGTCGTTTCATCGTCATGAACACCGCCTCCATCCAGCTTCTGCCCACCACGGTCGCCGCTGTCCGTGCCGCCGCAGGTGCCACATCCCCTTTCTCCATTCTTCCCGGAGTTTGGATCACTTCCATATGCTCCGTATCGATCGGTCTGATGGCCTGTAAGATTCTTAGGAGGTTTTATGCTTGA